>JBBQEA010000272.1:0-6348 GCA_038320245.1 Chitinophagales bacterium
AAAACAATTACTTAGTGTTTTTGCAGGTTGCATTTTTCCTTACTTCCGATTTTTCAACAATAATCGAAAAGAGAAATGCCAAAACGGCTTACAATTTATTTACCTAATTTAATATCCGCTTAAAGCGGCACATTATTATGCAAACAGATTTTTTAGTTATCGGAAGTGGCATAGCCGGCCTTACCTACGCATTAAAAGTAGCACAGGATTGCCCGGATAAAAAAGTAATTGTGCTCACCAAAACACAAAGTGATGAAACCAATACAAAGTATGCCCAGGGCGGAATAGCGGGTGTGATGGATTTGGATAAAGATAGTTTTGACAAACATATTGAGGATACTTTAATTGCCGGCGACGGATTGTGTAACAGGCATACTGTAGAGATTGTGGTAAAGGAAGGTGTAGAACGAATTAAAGAAATAATTGCCTGGGGTGCACAGTTTGATAAGGACCCCGATGGCGACTTTAAATTGGGTAAAGAGGGTGGTCACAGTGAGTTTCGCATTTTGCATCACAAGGATGTTACCGGTAAAGAAATGGAAAGAGCATTATTAAGTGCACTTGCCAAACAAAAAAATATCGAGCTCATCAGTCATTGCTTTGTGTTGGATATTATAACCCAACATCACCTGGGCTATTTAGTAACCAAAAGCACACCCGATATACATTGCTATGGTGTGTACATATTAAATTTGAACAACAATAAAATAGAAAAAATAATTGCCGATACTACCCTGCTTGCAACAGGTGGAAATGGTCAGGTATATCGCACTACTACCAATCCTGCAATAGCTACGGGTGATGGGGTTGCCATGGTTTACAGGGCCAAGGGGAGAATTGAAAATATGGAGTTCATTCAATTTCATCCAACTGCATTGTACGAAGCAGGCGTTCGTGGCCATTCATTTTTAATTACCGAAGCTGTACGTGGGGATGGTGGAATTTTGCGCAACAATAAAGGAGAAGCGTTTATGGAGCGCTACGATGAAAGAAAGGATTTGGCACCCCGGGATATTGTCGCAAGGGCTATTGACAATGAAATGAAAATAAATGGTACCGAGCATGTCTACTTAGACTGTCGCCATTTTAGTAAAGAAAAATTTACAGAACATTTTCCCAATATTTACGATAAATGTTTAAGCATTGGAATTGATATTACAAAAGACATGATACCGGTAGCGCCGGCAGCACACTATAGTTGCGGCGGCATTAAAACAGATGAATGGGGCCGTACCAGCATTAAAAATTTATATGCGGCCGGAGAGTGTGCCAGTACAGGTTTACATGGCGCCAATCGTTTGGCAAGCAACAGCCTTTTAGAAGCAATGGTATTTGCACACAGGGCTTATAAGGACGCTGTTACTAACCACAATAATAGCACCCCTTTAGGTGATGGCGCAGGTTTCCCTGATTGGAAAACGGCAGGAACAAATGCACCCAAAGAAATGATTTTAATTACCCAGAGTTTAAAGGAATTAAAATTACTGATGAGTGATTATGTAGGTATAGTTCGCAACAACGAAAGGCTGCACAGGGCAATGAAACGGCTGGATTTATTATATGAAGAAACGGAAGCCTTGTATGAAAAAACAGTTGTATCACCCCAGTTATGTGAGCTAAGAAATATGATAACCGTTGCCTACCTGATTGTAAAGTGTGCAGAATTCAGGCACGAAAGCAGGGGTCTTCATTTTAATACAGACTATCCGGGTAAGAGCGCATTGGTGCAAAATATTGTGATGTAAATAAATCTAGTGTTGAGTGAATGGTCAATGGTGAATGGTCAATGGTCAATCGTGAATGGTCAATCGTGAATGGTGAATAGTGAATGGCCAATAGTTCACCATTGATTGTTAATCACCCGATACCTTTCGGGTCACAATTCGATAAATCATTTTATTCTCAACACAACACTGCTAAGATTTAAATTTTAAAAAAATGCAGTAATACGGTTAAAGCAATTTTAATGAAAATTATCAACTCTCAAATAACCAAATATCAATTACCAAATAACCAACTATCCATTATCAACTATCCAATTATCAATTATCATCTAACTAACTATCAATTCTCAATTATCCAATTATCAATTATCAACTATCCAACTATCAATTAAACTATCCAATTATCAATTAAATGTACTACATCATCTATCCTATATTTTACCTGTTATCACTATTGCCCTTCTTTATTTTATACAGGGTAAGTGATTTCTTATATGTGTTGATATATTATGTTTTTGGCTATCGTAAAGAAATTGTAATGGGAAATATCGCTATCGCTTTCCCTGAAAAAACAACGGAAGAAAGAAGACTAATAGCAAAGCAGTTTTATAAAAACTTTATAGATACGCTTATAGAAACAATAAAGATGATTAGCCTGTCTACCCGTGCGTTTGAAAAAAGATGCACCATAGATATGGCTTCATCCATTGAACTGGCTGCTAAAGGCAAAAGTATAACCTTTGTATGCGGACACCAAATGAACTGGGAATTTGGCAACTGGATAATGGCCAAAAATATCACCATACCATTTATTGGTATTTATCAAAAAATCGGGAACAAGGCTTTTAATAAAATATTCTTTGATCTGCGGGCCAGGTTCAATACTATTTTAGTGTCAACAAATGATTTCAAATATAAAAAGGATGAAATACTGATACCTCCTTATTCGCTGGCTTTGGCTGCAGATCAAAATGGAAATCCTGACAGTTGCCATTGGCTCTATTTTTTCTCTAAGCCAGCACCCTTTGTAACCGGGCCGGCTAAAGGAGCCATTAAAAATAATGCGGCAATTATATTTGTCCATTTTAGAAAAAGAGCAAGAGGCTATTACCATTTTGATACAACGATATTAGCAGAAAATGCCAATGAATTTAGCCCGGAGGAATTAACACGGCAGTTCAGGGATTTATTGGAACAAACCATTAAAGACAGCCCGGATAACTATCTATGGACCCACCGCCGGTGGCGCCACGATTACAGTGAAAAGTACAGTCATTTATGGATTGATACAAAAAAGCCTTAGTTCAATACACTTAAATCTTTATCTGTAGGAATGGTTGTTTGCTCTTTTACAGCATCCCAGCCTCCGGCAACATTGCGGAGGTTATGTATACCTTGTTTTTTCATGATAGATGCGGCAATAATGCTCCGGTAGCCACCACCACACTGTATATACAGGTTTTGATTGTCCTCAAAAGCTGCCAGTAATGCAAGATCTGTCATATCGCTTAAAGGCATATTGATGGCAGCTTTTACATGTCCGGCTGCAAATTCTGCTTCCCGGCGTACATCCACTACCTGTAAGTTGCTGTCGTGTGGTATATCCATTGCCAGTTCATCTGCCTCCACATTAATGATCATATCAATTTTTTCTCCCGCATTTTGCCAGGCTTCAAAACTTCCTTTTAAATACCCCGCTATTTTATTGAAGCCCACTCTTGCCAATCTAATAACAGTCTCTTCTTCCTTGCCGGGTTCTGTTACCAACAATATGGGCTTCTCGAAAGAAAGCAAACTGCCTGCCCATTCCGAAAATCGTCCCTCTAACCCGATAGATATACTGCCTGGTATAAAACCTTCAGTAAACAGCATTGCATTTCTTGAATCCAATATCGTTACTTCTGTTTTTATTTTTTCTTTAAACGTCGTAACATCCAACGCTTGTAAGCCTTTTTCTTTTATACTATCCATACTTAGGTAGCCTTCTTTATTTATTTGTGCGTTGATGGCAAAGTAGGTAGGCGCATCCTGTAAACCTTCTGTAATGGCTTTAATAAATGCCTCCTTAGTTTGTGGTTGCAGCGCATAATTATTTTTCTTTTCTTCACCCATGGTACTGCTGGTATTGGGCCCTAAATTTTTACCACAACTACTGCCGGCACCATGGGCCGGGTAAACAATAATATCATCCGCTAATGGTAATATTTTATTTTGCAGGGTTTCGTACATAATTCCTGCAAGTTCTTCTTTATCCATATCTCCACTGCTCAGGTCTGGCCTCCCAACATCTCCCACAAACAAGGTATCACCTGTAAAAATCGCATGGTCTTTCCCAGATTCATCCTTTAATAAATAACAACTACTTTCTAAGGTATGGCCCGGGGTGTGCAATACCTGAATGGACAGCTTCCCCAATGTAAACACTTCGTTGTCTTCAGCTACCTGCACCGGAAATTTAGTAATTGTACCAGGACCATAAATAATGGGGGCACCTGTTTTTTCACCTAAATCAATGTGGCCGCTTACAAAATCTGCATGAAAGTGTGTTTCAAAAATATATTGAATACGGGCATTTCTGCTTGCCGCAAGTTCAATATACTCCTCTATATCCCTCAATGGATCAATTACCGCAGCCTTACCCTCGCTTTCAATGTAATAAGCTGCTTCGCTGAGGCAGCCGGTATATAATTGCTGTATATACATAGTTGTGCTTTTTAAAAATTATGGCGGCAAATATAAAAATAAAAAAGCGGATGTAGGTTGTACATCCGCTTTACCCTAAAGGTTAACTATTATTTAAGCAACCAATTCATTCACAATTTTGCTGATCTCATCAATTCTTTTGTGATTGATCAGATAAAAAATAAACTTGCCGTCCCGCTCGGTTAGTACAATACCCGCCTTTCTTAAAATAGCCAGGTGCTGAGATGCTACCGACTGCTCAAGACGTAAATGCACATAAATTTCTGTTACGGTAATTTTCTTTTTTTCCTCAATCAACTTAACTAACTGTTGACGAAGCTTGTGGTTTAGTGCTCTTAGAATAAGCGCCGCTTTTTTTACATTGTAGTAATCAATCTTAATTGTACTCATGATGGTGGTTTTTTTGTACATCAAACTCTTAGAAGAGTAGTTTGCTGTTTGTCATAGTAATTAAATTCTAATTGTATTGGGTAAAGATACAATACATTTTAAATTGATATTAGATTGTATTTGATAGGTGAAAAAAAAATCTTGTAAAATGAGCGACTACTTGCTATTTTGATGGCTAAAAAAATCTTTTATATAAGCAGGTTCACTATAAGCAAGGCTTGCAAATTCATTTCTTTTGAAATTTTGAAAAGCTAACCCACTTACAATCATACTATTATTTTCAATATTGATAAAATGGGCATTTTCATTGCTACAAATCGCCTTCCATTTTATTGAGCCATTTCCAAAAAAATATAAATTTTTCTTTAACAACCAATTAACGAACAAATCTTCTGATAATTCAATAGCGAAGGGTGCGGTCACTACATTCAAATGCTGATCGTATACTGCAGTAAATACCTCCATCCTCCTTGCATCTATCATAGGACAAAAAAGTATATGATCATCATTTTTACCTAACTGTTCAATAGCAGTAGCAGCCATTATTTGTAAAGAGCCAATGGTGATTAAAGGTTTGTTTAAAGCATAACACAGTCCTTTGGCACTTGCCATACCAACCCTTAATCCGGTATAAGAACCCGGGCCATTCACTACAGCAATAGCATCAATCTCTTTTATTGAGATAGTTGCAATACCGAGCAATTCAACAATAGCAGGTTGCAAAAAAGAAGCATGATCTTTTTGAGTGGTATTCATTTTTTCAGCCACCAGTCTACCATCAAATGCTATACTTACACATGCAGTTTCCAATGCCGTATCAATTTGTACTATCCAGCTCATAGGGTTGCTTCTTTTTGTAGTAAAGGGGCAGGTTTATAACAATCGTCCTGCTGCTGCAAAACCAATAAAAGTGAATAAATATTTTGTACACCAATTTTATCGGCCCATTCAAAAAGTCCATGAGGATAATTGGTGCCCAGTTGCATGGCTATATCTATTTGTTCCTTGGTACTGACTCCTTCTCCCAGTGCAAAATAAGCCTCGTTTATCAGCATGGAAATTGTTCTGGCAGCTACCAGCCCCGGCTCATCTTTTACAGGGATTATTTGCTTGTTTATTGCTGTGATAATTGTTTGCAATCCGGGAGAAATACGGCCGACAATTTCCCAGCTGCTTCTCGTTAAAAAACCTGGCCATGCATTTATACGGACTACATTTTCCGGAAGTTGTAAGGATTGAAGGGTTTCTGCCACAGCATTTATCACAACAGGTTTTTCTACATCAACCGGTATAAAATTTATATTATCTTGCAAGATAAAATAAGCATCAGCAGCCATAGCCATTTCATTAACTGATTGCAGCATTATCCAACTTACGCCTGTACTGCCGAAAGTAAGTTCTTCCCATTGGTTCTTATCTGCCCATACAGCTATCGTCATGCAATTATTTTTGCAAAAATAGGTGGTTGATAAAAGATATATTTGTAATCCTTTTAAAAATAGCAATATGAATAAAGAAATCATTCAAACTA
>JBBQEA010000273.1:0-6336 GCA_038320245.1 Chitinophagales bacterium
CGGCGGTCCGGGTGGCACTTCAACACTCTTAACGTTTGCGTTGTATTTTTTAGCTATAACTTGTATGGGTACACGCATTTGCTTGGCAATCTCATGGCTTTGCAGGCTGCGATCTTTCTTATCAACCAGGTTTACCTGCACATCTGCAACATTATCACCTCTCCTCAAATCATAATGCCGCACTAATCCATTAAAACTAATAGGTGCTGAAGTCCCAATATAGGCCTGGTAATTTCGAACTAACGGTTGTCTTGAAACATAGTCCGCAATATCTTTTGCAACCGCTTGTGTTTTTTCCAAAGTAGTTCCTTCCGGCATGTCAATCACAACCTGGAATTCATTCTTATTATCGAACGGCAACATTTTTACTGCAACTGCTTTGGTATAAAACATAGAAAGAGATGCAAGCAAAATCACTACAATACTTATAATAAAAGTCCAGCGTTTCCACCTTTTTTCCAACATGGGGCGAATGAAAGAACGATAAATTTTATAGATGCGGGTTTCTTCGAGTATATGTGGTTTGCTTTCTTTGTGACTGATTCCTTTCTTTTCTTTTTCACGAAGGAAAATATAACCAAGATATGGCGTAAGCGTTAATGCCACAATCAACGAGAGCATCATGGCAATAGAAGCGCCAATGGGCATTGGGCTCATATAAGGCCCCATCATGCCCGACACAAAAGCCATTGGTAATACCGCTACAACAACTGTGAAAGTTGCAAGTATTGTCGGGTTGCCCACTTCATTAATAGCATAAATAGCGGCCTGCAACGGTGGCAGCTTTTTCATTTTAAAATGTCGATGCATATTCTCCGCAATGATAATGGAATCATCTACCACAATACCAGTAATAAATACCAATGCAAACAATGTGATACGGTTTAACGTATAATGCATGAAGTAGTAACTGAATAGCGTAAGCGCAAATGTTACAGGCACCGATAAGAACACGACCAACCCGCCACGCCAGCCCATAGCAAGCATTACAAATAAAGTAACTACCACAATCGCGATAAATAAATGCAACAATAATTCCGATACTTTATCGGATGCAGTTTCGCCATAATTTCTTGTAACAGACAGTTGCACGTCGCCAGGCAATAAATCTTTTTTCAAATGATTCACTTTAGCAAGAATCTTTTCAGATAATTGCATCGCATCGGCGCCTTTCTTTTTGGCAATTGATAAAGTAACCGCAGGATAATTTGATTTGAATTTATTTGCTTTTGAAGTATCTGCTCTTCCATAACCAAACAACACATATTGATTAGAGGTTTCAGGTGCTTCTTCTACTTTTGCAATTTGTTTTAGATAAACCGGCTGCTGCTGATTAATGCCCACAACAAGGTTGGCTACATCATCGGAAGTATTTAAAAAATTCCCGGTTTCAACAGAAAAAACTGTGTCCTGCTCCAACAGGTTACCACTCTGCATCTGCGCATTGCTACCTTGTATTTGTTTGCTGATGGATAAAAAATCTACATGGTTTTCGGCCATTTTATTTTTATCCAATACAACTTTTATTTCACGGCTTCTTCCTCCGATAATATTAATGTCTGAAACATCCGGTATCTTTTTAATTTCATTGGTAAGCTCCTGTCCAATTTGCTTCAACCGGTAATCATCATAATTTTCACTCCACAGCGTTAAGCCCAATACAGGCACATCGTCTATCGATCTTGTTTTTATCAATGGAAGTGTAACACCTTGCGGCATTTTATCCATGTTTTTCATCAGCTCGCTATAGAGTTTTACCAAAGAATTTTCTACATTTTCTCCCACATAAAATTGAACAATTAGCATTGCCTGCCCTTTCATAGATGTAGAATACACATACTCTACACCTTTCACATTCGAAATCATTTTTTCCAAAGGCTCTGCTACTTTGGTTTCTACATCTTTTGGTTCGGCACCGGGATAGCCGATAAAAATATCGGCCATCGGCACCTGTATTTGTGGTTCTTCTTCACGAGGAATCAAATACGTGCTATATGCACCAATCAACAAAAATGCAATCATTAACAGTATCGTTAATTTCGATTGTATAAAAGCTTTAGCTATATTACCTGAAAAACCATTTTTCATTTGATTGTATTAATTCGTTTTAAATTTTTGAAACCAGGAAAAAAGGGACCTATTTTATTTTTACAGGAACTCCGTTGTATAATTTTCCATCTGCACTTACTATAAACTGTTCATTGTTTGCTAACCCACTTAACACTTCTGCTTTATTCCCAAAAGTTTTACCTAACCTCACCCAACGCAAGAGTGCTGTATTGTTCGAGCTTATCGTGTACAGACCCGTTAGTTGATCTTTGTTAATTATACTTGAAACAGGCACCAGCACAGCATCTGTATCTACTTCATCTTTATTGGAAGACGCCAGTGAAAGATTAGCATACATACCGGCGTATAAACCATTTTTTTCTTTTTCGGGAATACTTACTTTAATAATATATTGGCCACCTGTAAACTGAGATGATTGATTAAGCTGTGTAACCTTGCCGGTGAAAGATTTGTTGATAGATTTGATATTTACCGTTACTGCCTGCCCTTGTTTTATTTGATTGATTTGGGTTTCAGGAACCGAAGCGCTTATCTGGTAGGAACCGCTTTGTTCGATGGTAACTATTGGCATTCCAGGATTTGCCATGCTTCCGGCATCTGCTAATTTTTGTGTAACCGTACCCGAAAACGGCGCTGTTAAAGTTGTGTATGCTAACATCGCGTTTACTTCGTTACGCATTTGCTTCGCAGATTCTAATCTTGATTTTGCTGAATTATATTGAAGCGTAACATTGTCCAGTTCTTTTGCTGTCGCACTCTGTTGCTTGTATAACGCAGTAAAACGATCATAATCTTTTTGTGCATTTTGTAAAGCATCACTGGCTTCTGCTATCATCGCATCTACCTGGGCACGCTTTGCAACAATATCATTATTACTTATAGCAGCAATTAGTTGTCCTTTATTTACATGGTCTCCCACATTTACATTCAGCTTTGTTATATAGCCCATTACTCTTGTGCTGATATTCGCAGATTGAGATGCCTCAACCTGCCCGCTTATATTAATGCCATCCTGTTCAGTACCCGATGGTGTTGCAACAGTTACAACAATTGCACTATCTGTGTTTGGTTCTGTTTCTATTTTACTTTTACTGGAACAGGAGCTTAATACCAGTAATCCAATAACAGTAAGGAGTTGTAGTGTACTTTTTGTGTTTGCAATCATGCTCATTTTTTTAATAGTTTATTTAGTAGTTGATGCTTTTAATAATTGTAAATATGCCTGCGTAATATTCGAAGTGAATATTGCCTGTGCCAATGAAAATTTTTGTTGTGAAAGTTGCGTGGTCGCCATTAACACATCAGTTGTGTTTACCAGCCCCTGCCGGTAGCGGTTTTGTAAAATCATTAATGCTTCCGACGCCTGTTCAATTGCCAGCTTTTGCTGTGTAATATTAAACGATGCATCTGCAAGATCGCGGTAGGCTTTATCAAGTTCCAACTGGCTCTCATCTTTTTGCTTTGCTAATTCTTCTGATAATTTATTTCGTTCTAACGTCTGTGTGGCAATTGTATTCTTTGTTCTGTTTCCTTTGAAAATATCCCACGAAAGTTGAATACCTGCTAAGTAAGCATTAGCGCCAAAACCCAATGCCTGCCTGTCATTGAACTGGTAACTTCCGAAGGCATTCAACTTTGGCAGGTAACTCATCTTACTTGATTTAATCATCAAATCAGATGCTTCAATAGCTTTTTGCATCGCAAGGAAATCTGACCTCGAAGAAGCAATTATTGTGGCTGTATCATTTACCTGTGTTTCAAGCTGCAAAGTATTTCCTGGTTTATAAACAATACCATCGCCCTGCCCCATTAGCAAGCTGAGATAGTCTGATGCATTACGAATATTACTCTTTGCTTTTGCAAGGTTAGTTTTAACGGTAGTAACCTGCACCTGCGCATTCAGCACATCCGACTTTTGAATTAAACCTTGTTTAAAATGATTATCAGTAAAAATGTAAACTGAGTCTGTTGTTTGCAATGCTTCTTCCAAAACCGTTACGGCATCATACGCTAACTGTAATTGCAGGTAAGCTTTCTGAACTTCGAAAGTTAAATATTCTTTAGTTCGTTGCGTTTTGAATTGATAGATTTCTATTTGCTTTTCCGCAGCTTTTCTTTTATACAGCATGTCCATATTTATCAGGGGCTGCTGCACTTCCAGCTTTGTTGTAAAGTCCGGAGTGCCCGAAGGATGATTTAAAAGATCAGGATTGAAATCATTCTGCGTAATTGATTTTTGCTGCAGCTTAAATCCAAAAGCATTTAGCGGGTTGTTGGTGCTCATAGCGGTATATGAAAAGCCTACCTGCGGTAAAAAAACAGCATCTGTTTGTTTGTAGTTAGATGCGGCGATGCTCTCATCAAGCCTGGCAAGCTGAATCGCTTTGTTGTTATTAAGCGTTGCTGCAATTGCATCAGAAAGGGCTAATTCTTTTGTGCTGTCCTGCGCCGAAACTTTTAATACAACCGCATTAAAAATAATGGCTAATGTAAAGGCGGCTGCAATGAAATATTGTTTTCTGTTCACTTACTTTTAATTTGAGCGCAAAACTAAATCCATCAAAAGTGGTATAGTGTAACATTTGTAACGTTCAAGCCTATTCGCTTATTAATTTCCAATTATATACATGAAATAAAAAAGTACTGCCGAATGGTTACCCATCCGGCAGTACTTTAAAAAAATAACTTACTTAATTATTTTACAAGCTGGTTAACGTGGTTCCAGGTTCCACCATTAATTACATTTGTAAATCCATTTTGTTCCAAAATACTTTTTGCCTGGCTGCTCCGGCCGCCACTGCGGCAGAATACAACGATATTCTTTTTGTTTTTAAATTTCGTCAACTGGGATGCAACATTATGTAATGGGATATTAACTGACCCTTTTACATGGCCTTCAGCAAATTCCATTGGTGTTCTTACATCTACCAGGAAAGCACCTTCGCTAATAACGTTTTTTAAATCTACGGTTGGTCCTCCGCCAAACAGGGATTGGAAAATATTCATTTCTTTTAAATTTTATATTGTGAATTTTTTGATTACGCCAACTAAACCTGCCTTCGGTATTACGCCGCTCTGTCTCCAAACAGCTTTACCCTTTTTAAATAATATTAAAGTAGGTACTCCCTGAATTTGATATTGGCTGGTTGTGCCAGGATTTTTATCTACATCAATTTTCAGGATAGTGGCAGTTTCACCCACTTCTTTCTTTACATCTTTAAGTATGGGGGCCATCATTTTGCAAGGACCACACCACTTTGCTGAAAAATCTACCAGCACTGGTTTATCTGATTGTATGATTTCATTAAAAGTCATTTTTAAATTTTATTCTTTTTCTTTTAAAGTTTGTTTTTTGCTTTCATTTTTAAACATGCCAAACAGTAATGCTCCCATGAATGCACCGTAAACTGTACTGTTAACCGGCTTTGAAGTTATCACGCATGTACCCGAATCGCACCCAATTTGTTGCCAATATAAATAACCCGCAATAGCGCCAATGGCAGCGCCTATCATGTATAGTAGATTTTTTTTAAACCACTTCTTCATAAGTAAAATCTTTAGTATTTTCTATGCTTTTTTTAACAGGGGTCGCACAACCATTAACACTGCAACAACCTATATTAAATACCGGCATTGCTGTAAATGCTAAACCTAACAACCCCATTGCCCAATCTTTTACAATTACAGATTGCACAATAATAGCAATACCTAAAACCAATCGTAAAAATCTCATAAAATTCCAATTACTAAAAATTGCCTGTTTCATTTTTTTAATTTATTTAAATTCTTTCTTATTAAAATATCTTGTAAAGAGATTTTATGAATTTGATAAAGCAAAAGTAAATTCAATCACCCCCGTTTTTGGTAACAAAGGTTACAAACTTTAAAAGCAGCTTTTTGGCTGCTTTTAAAGTTTAAAATGGGAATTGTTCTAAAAGGTTTAACTATGAAAAGTTGTTAAGTTTTTTAATGATTTTACAAATTTTATTTAAGCAATAAAACTGCTTTAGTTTTATCTATACAAACAACATGTGTACACCTTCACCTGTGCTTTGCCTATAAAAATCGCCTACGGTAATTACACCATCTACACCTTCATACAAATCTTCTTTCTTGTAATGACACATATCCATAGCTAATTTACATGCCCATAATTTTACACCAGATGCTGATAAGATATCCAGGAACTCAGGTATTTCGGGCATATCTACCTTTTCCATTTCTTTTTTCATCATTGATGTAGCCAATGCTTCCATACCCGGTAGC
>JBBQEA010000274.1:0-6231 GCA_038320245.1 Chitinophagales bacterium
CATAGGACAAATGGATATGTATGTTCGTATGTACAATGATTTAAAGAAAGGAATTGATGATAATCCAACTATCGGTATCATTCTCTGCACAGAAAAAGATGAAACGATTGTGAAGTACAGTGTGATGGCTGAAAATAAAAAGCTGTTTGCCAGCAGGTACCGCTTGTATTTACCAACCGAAGAAGAATTAATGGCACTAATTGATACAAATAAAATACATTGGCAATTGAATCAGCAGGAGAATGAGTAGCATCTTTTTATTTAAAAAATTAAACTATTTCTTACAATGACAATTGATTATACAAAATATGCTGATGGACTTGTACCCGCCATCATACAGGATGCAGAAACTAACAAAGTTTTGATGTTGGGCTTTATGAATGAAGCTGCATTTGGTAAAACACAGGAGTTGCAAAAAGTAACTTTCTATAGCCGCAGTAAAAACAGGCTGTGGACAAAGGGGGAGGAGAGCGGTAATTTTTTATTATTAAAGGAAATTTCAGTTGACTGTGATAATGATACATTGCTGATAAAAGTAAATCCGGTAGGTCCTGTTTGCCACACCGGATCGGATACTTGCTGGGGTGAAAAAAACAGCAGCACTAATTTTTTAACAGAGCTGGAAAATATTATTGCTGACAGAAAAAACAATCCAACAGATAAATCTTACACCAGTTCTTTATTTGCCAAAGGCATTAATAAAATTGCACAGAAAGTAGGAGAAGAAGCGGTAGAGGTAGTTATTGAAGCCGTCAACCCCCCTTTAGGGGATGGGTGCAATGACTTGTTTAAAAATGAAGCTGCCGATTTATTGTTTCATTATTTGATATTATTGCAGGCAAAGGGATTTAAACTCAATGATGTTGTTGATATTTTAAAAGACAGGCATTCAAAATAAATTAGTTCATCAATTTATTTTTCTGCACCTGGTATTCTTCCTGCGTAATTGCTCCCTGCTGATAGAGGTTGAATAACTTTTGCAGTTCATCGGCAATCATATGTTGTGGCGGTTGCACAGCAGGAGTCGATTTTACAATGGCTTCGGCTAGCTGCATGGCTTGCCTTTTAATTTGCATTTTTTTGTATTCTTCCTGCGCATGTGTAATAGTATCTTTTAGCAGTTTAGGGTTTTGTATCAGTTCATAAGTTGTTTCGCCCAGCTCGGCTGCCGTTTGTATGTCCACACTTCCAAAGCCCATTATTCTGCCCCAGATGTTTTGGTCATATTCTACATTGTTTATTTTGTCCAGCGGACTTTCTTTGGAGTAACGGCTAAAGAAACCGCTTTCATCTACCACCCTTAAATTGGTGATACACCACAAATTGTTTTTCCAATTTATGTATTCATACATTGGGTATAATGCAAATACAAGTGTGCCGATAAAACCCATATTACCTGCCAGCCATATCAACAAAACTGCAGCTATTAACCATACAAAAATTGGCAGTATTAGTTTTATCCAATGCTGTCGTGTTATCAGTAATATTTGCTCTTCCTCTTTTAATTGTGTCCGCATGTTTTTGTTGAAATGATGGTTTTTAAATGCAAAAGGGGAACAATTTTAAAAAGGATAATGGCATACTGTTATTATCTGTTTGTAAAGCTTGACGATCTGTTCATTTTAAATCCATCGTCACCGCAATTAATTTATAACTTTTCCAGAGCGCTTACCACGCTGATATATATTTCCTCATCAGTTAATGATGTTGGTACAAATTTTTTGCCTATAACCTTTTCATACAATTCAATGTAGCGGTTACTGATAGTGCTAATCCATTCTTCACTCATTGCAGGAACAGTCTGTCCTTCTTTACCCATAAAATTATTGGCAATCAGCCATTCCCTTACAAACTCTTTGCTTAGTTGCTTTTGGCGTTCACCGTTGGCTTGTCGTTCTTCATAACCCTCTGCATAAAAATATCTGGACGAATCCGGTGTATGTATTTCATCCATCAGGTAAATGGTATCGCCAATTTTACCAAACTCATATTTGGTATCTACTAAAATTAAATCTTGATTTGCTGCTATTTTTTTACCTCTTTCAAATAGCGCACGGGTGTATTGTTCAAGCACTAAATAGTCTGCTTCATCAACAATATGTTGTTTAATAATTTCTTCCCTGCTAATGTCTTCATCGTGCCCTTCACTTGCTTTGGTTGTGGGCGTGATAATGGGCGTTTCAAAAAAATCATTTTCTTTCATGCCATCCGGCATTACTACTCCACATAACATACGTTTGCCACTCTGGTACGTACGCCAGGCATGGCCTGTAAGGTTACCCCGTATTACCATTTCAACTTTATAAGGTATACATTTTTTACCAATACTCACATTCGGTGCAGGAGTATTCATCAACCAGTTGGCACAAATATCACTGGTTGCCTGCAGCATATATGCAGCTATCTGGTTTAATACTTGTCCTTTAAAAGGAATAGGATTTGGTAATATTACATCAAATGCAGAAATACGGTTACTTGCTACCATCACCAGCCATTTGTCTGTAATGGTATATACATCCCTTACTTTGCCGCTGTAAAATGCTGTTTGCTGAGGAAATTCAAATGCGTTCATAACACTAAATTACTGTCATAAGTGTTATCTGCCCAATAATGCTGTTGCTAATTGTAGACAGATCGTAACAAATAAATTTTTGTTAAGAAATAACATTCATTACTTTGCTTTTAAATTAACACCTAAATATTGCTATATGAGAAAAACAAAAAGCTATCTGCTGGCTTTGCTTTTGGCATCTATCTTATCCGTTGGAGCCAAAGCCCAAATTACAACCATAACAGGAAAGGTCGAAAACAGCGAATCCAAAGAAAAAGTAGCTGCGGTAACAGTTACTGTTAAAGGGACAAATCTGGGTACATTTACGGATGATAAAGGAAATTTTAAAATTACCGTCCCAAAATTGCCAGCTGTTTTACTGGTTTCTTCTGTTGGTTATGTACTGCAGGAGATAACTGTAAAAAGTGAAAACGAAGTGGTGGCAGTTTCATTTAAGCCAACCAATGCATTAGGGCAAGAGGTGGTAGTATCAGCTACTAAAACATCTCTGAAAATACTGGAATCGCCGGTATCTATCGAAAGAATCAGCACAAGCACTATCCGCAACTCCCCCGCTGTTAGTTATTATGATATCCTTGGTAATTTAAAGGGTGTGGATGTTGTAACATCTTCCCTTACTTTTAAAACGCCTACCACCCGTGGTTTTAGCGGTAGCGGTAATACCAGGGTTAACCAATTGGTGGATGGAATGGACAATCAGGCACCGGGTCTTAATTTTTCCGTTGGTAGCTTTGTAGGACTGTCAGAATTGGATGTAGATAACGTAGAATTATTACCAGGTGCATCCTCCGTTCTGTATGGTCCCGGCGGTATGAATGGAACGATTCTGGTAAGTAGTAAAAATCCGTTTAAATATCAAGGTATATCTGTACAGGTAAAAGAAGGTGTGATGAATACAGGACATCGCTTCCGGAATGCTTCTGCCTATCAAAATGCAGCCATTCGCATTGCAAAAAAAGTAAGTGAAAAGTTTGCCTTTAAAGTGGGTGGCGAAATTATTTATGCCAAAGATTGGTTGGGATATGATAAAAGAAACTATGCCCGTACGGGCACAAATGGTTACATTAAAAATGGCGACAGGGCTACCGACCCTAACTACGACGGCGTAAATGTTTATGGCGATGAAACAACCACGGACATCAGGACAGCAGTATTAAATCCAATTGGTTCAAGTGCTGCTCCTTTCCTTAAAAACTTTATCGATACGCTCAATAGTGGAAGGCCTATTAATGTTAGCCGCACCGGTTACGATGAAAACCAGGTGGTAAATGAAAATACCATCAACTTTAAAGTTTCCGGATCGTTGAACTATAAAATAAGGCCAGGAATAGAAGCTATTTTATCTGGTAATTGGGGCACTGGTAACACAGTTTATACAGGCAGCGACAGATATAGCTTACGCAATTTAAAAATGGGTCAATACAAACTGGAAGTGATTGCAAAAAATTGGTTGATAAGAGCATATACTACACAGGAAAACGCTGGTGAAAGTTATAATGCAACTGTTACAACCCGTTTGCTAAATGAAGCATGGAAACCAAGTGGTGGACAAACAGGATGGTTTTCTACTTATTCTCAAACTTATCTTGGTGGCAGGTTGAATGGACTTACAGACAACAGTGCTCATGCACTTGCCAGATCAACTGCTGATGCTAACAGACCAGATGCAAACTCTGCACAATTCAAGAAAATATTCGATTCATTACGGGCAATTCCTATCAGCAGAGGCGGTGGATTGTTTGTTGACAGAACTAATTTATACCAGGTAGAAGGTCAGTATAATTTAAGTGAACTTACCGGCAATTTTGCTGATGTGCTTGTAGGGGCGTCTTTTAAAAGATATGTACTTAACAGCGAAGGAACCTTATTCGCTGATAAAAATGGCCCAATCGGGATAAATGAAGCGGGAGGGTATATACAGGCTACCAAAAAGTTATTTAATGATTTTTTGAAATTAACATTTAGTGGACGCTATGATAACAACCAGAATTTTACCGGAAGATTTACTCCACGGATTACTGGTTTGTTTAAAGTAGCCGAAAATAATAATATCCGTGTAAGCTATCAAACTGCCTATCGTTTCCCAAGCACACAACAACAATGGATTGACCTGGATGTTGGCGGTAATACCCGTTTGATAGGGGGTAACAATTTTTTCAAAACAGAAAAAGGACTTAATTCAAAACCAACCTTTTTCTTAGAAACAAATTCTGCTGATATTAAGCCGTATGTATCGGAAGAGTTTAAGCCGGAATCTGTAAGGTCATTTGAAATGGGTTATAAAGGATTGTTGATGGATAACAAATTGTTAGTTGATATATATGGATACTACGGACAATACAAAAACTTTATTACACGCAGGTTGGTAATACAACCAACAAGTGGCAATGTAAGCGATGTTATCAATGCTGTCAATAATGGCACATCACCAGCTACTGTTGGAAATATATTATCCATCCCGGTTAATACTACCTCCAAAGTAAAAACTTTTGGTTATGGTTTAAGCGTAGATTATCGCCTGCCAAAAGGATTCCAGATTGGGGCCAACTTATCTTCTGATGAATTGAAAGATGTTCCGGCTGGGTTTAAAACCTACTTCAGTACACCAAAATACCGCACCAATATTAATTTTGGTAACAGTGCTTTTTTATATAAAAAGCGTTTTGGTTTTAATGTTACTTATCGCTGGCAGGATGCATTCTATTATGAAAGTGATTTTGCAAATGGAAATATTAATGCCATACACACAGTTGATGCCCAGATTAGTTATAGAATTCCTGCGGCTAAATCAATCTTTAAATTCGGTGCCAATAATTTGCTAAATGAGTACTATACCAATGGCGTTGGTAACGCTATAATGGGTGGGCTTTATTATGTAAGCTTTGGGTACAACATATTTTAATCTTAACTCATCAACTAACTAAAAAATATTGCAATGAAAATATTTAATAAAATATATAATACAGGTTGGGGGTTATTATCCGCTTTGCTGATGCTTTCTTCTTGTAATAAGCTGGAGCTGGATGCAGTGCCGTTAACACAACCTACACAGGAAACCGCCCCTACACTGGCAACTTTACTCGATGATCCAGGTTTTAGCCTGTTAAAAGCGGCTGTTACAAAAGCGGGTTTGTTACCAACGCTAGGAGTAGCTACTTTAAGGTTTACAATTTTTGCACCAGATAATACCGCTATCACTTCATCATTAACACCCATTTTACCACCCGGAGTTACACCGGCTATGTACATTGCGTCGCTTACACAGGCAAATGCAAATGCATTGGTTTCTTACCACATAATTCCACAAGTAATACCGGCTGCATCGATTCCCAGCAGGTTTCCCAATTTTCAATATCCGTCTATACTTAATCCTTTGCCAGCAGCTAGTCCATTATTAAGGCTAACTACTTTTCCAAGTGTTCGCACTAATGGCGCATGGGTTAATAATGTACCCATCATTGCAACCGATATTCGGGCAGTTAATGGTGTGATCCATAAAGTTGCTGCAATTGTAGCCCCACCCTCTGTAGATTTATGGGCAAAAATTAGTACCGATGCAGATTTGACCTACTTAAAAGCTGCCATCCAAAGAGCTGATAGTGGTGTGGCTCCAGGCGGAAGGTTAATAGATGCTTTGGATCTGGCCTCTAACACTTCAG
>JBBQEA010000275.1:0-6217 GCA_038320245.1 Chitinophagales bacterium
CGGTATTGGAAGCTTCCCATTATTTGCCCTGCATTACGCTGATTATGCCATTTGAACCAAAAATGAGTTTGAAAAAAGACCTGGTGTACCTATTAAAAATTGCTTCTGAGAAAATAGAAAGTGAATTATTGGTAAATTATCATCGGGAAGAAGCTTTACCGGTGATGAAAAAATTGCGACAGGTAATTAAAGATTTGAATTACCATACCCATAAAATAAGTATCGCCATTTTTATATCTCCCCTAATTGAAAAAGTATATTACCTGGATTTGCCAGTGGAAGAAAAAATAATGATTGACGATTCATTTGAAATCCGGGATCTGATATACAGCAAAAAGGAAATTCACAAATACCTGTTGGTTGCATTAAACTACCATTGGACAAGAATTTATCTTGGCAATACAAGTAAAATCATCCGGCTTGTTTCAAATGTACCGAATAAAAGCCCTGACTACATAAAAGATTTACCCCAAAATATTAACAATTGCAGCGATGAAAAAAAGGAAAAGGAAATACGTTTTTATACTATTTTAAAGCATACGGATATTGGATTGAGTTTGTTGTTAAGTGCTTATAAGTTACCGCTGCTTGTAATGGGAAATGCAAATGCCATCAAACAATTTAAAGCAATAACAAATAATTTAAAGCGAATTATTGAATACATACCTGTAAATTTTCAAAACAATACGGAGCCGGATTTACTTAAAATAATGGAGCCCTATGTTGCTGACTGGAAAAAAATACTTCAAACAGATTTGATGAAACAAATAGCCGAAGCAGAGGGAAAGGAAAAACTCGCCATTGGTATAAAGGAGGTATGGGAAATTGCAGCACAAAAAAGAGGAAAGCTCCTTGTTGTTGAAATGAATTACACTTATCCTGCCCAACAAGGTACAAAGGAAGAAATTATTTTTAAGCAGGAAGAGAAAATGAAAAATGCTTTTTTTATAAAAGATGCAGTAGATGATGTGATAGAAAAAGTACTGGCAAGTGGTGGTGATGTGGAGTTTGTGCAGGAAGGTTTGCTAAAGGAGCATCACAGGATCGTATTGATTGAACATTACAGGGATGAATAAGCATACCGTGATTATAGTTGTAGTGATTTGCTGTGTTTGATTGTACATTGCTAAATGTTGTACAAAAAGTACAAGAGTGCGACGCCACAAATGCTAAATAGTATTAATTCAGTTGGGTTCAAAAAAATATTAAGTCCTGATACCTACGCTTATTTATTGTAACGGTTTGTTACGCAGCTCTACATTCAAACATTAAACCCGCTAACTTTCTAGCCCTTCTAACTTTCAAAACATAAATGAAAGAATCACGTTAACACTGCTTAAATACTATAATAATATGATGCCTAAAGAAATCATTGTACTAAAATGCTGAAAAATCATTGTAGGTACGGTTGCCAAGATACTTGTTAAATATTTCAAGATTGCCGGGGTGCTGTAGTGTTTGTAAGTGACGTTCGTGGTGCATATCGGTGCCCACCAAATCGGCAAGGTCATTATCGAAAATATAGCGGGCAGCCTTGGCTACAGGCTTTCCGTAGTAGCCGGTTAATGACAACATATTTACCTGCAGCAAAAAACCCATGTCTTTTAAATGACTGTATGCTTCATATTTACCATGATAAAAGGGGTAACGTTCCGGATGTGCCATGATGGGTAAATAGCCTGCTGTTATCAGTTCAAAAGAAATTTCATTGAGATTGCTTGTAGGAGTGGCGTAGGACTGTTCGGTAAGAATCACATTTTTATGAATAGTCAATAAAGGAGTATCACTGCGAAGGAGCTTTATAAAATAATCATCCAGCATGTATTCTGCAGCAGCAGTTATCTCAATTGGAATACCTTCATTTTTACAGGCCTTGGTTAACAACTGCAAGGCATTGTTAATCGTTTCCGGCGTATTCCTAAACATGTCTGCAATTACGTGTGGCGTGGCCACCGTTTTACGAATGCCAAGGTTATAAATGCCCCGAACTAATTTTAATGATGTTTCAATATCCGGCGAACCATCATCAATGCCGGGTAATATATGGGAGTGTATATCCGTTTTAAACGGCAATTGTGTTATTGCAGCCTCTTTATTCTTCTTTGAAAAAAAACTAAACATGTCCTGTAAAAATATCACATAAAAAAATACTAATCAACCATTTTGCGATTATTTGAATTATAATATTGTCGCAGTTTTATCAATGGCTTTAATATGGAGGCAATATGGGGAAAAGGAATGTTATTGATTTTCATAGCCAGGTAATCTCTCCGGTTTGCCCTAAAACGGTTGAACACATTCCGGTTACTTTGTCCGCCCACCCTCATTTTAACAATCAACAACGGCAAATAAACAGCACTGATTCTATAGCGGTACAGGTACCTCGCCATAAACTCATAATCGGCTGCGGTATAATAATGCGATTCATAACCTCCCAGTTCTTTCAGTAAAGTGCGGCGAAAATAAAAAGTAGGGTGTGCCGGCATCCAGCCATAATTAAACCGGATACGGTCGTACGATAAGCCCTTCCAGTAACGGATAATTTTTTTTGTGTTTACCTTATCTACATATACCAGATCGCCGTATAGAGAGTCAACTTTATGTTCTTCAAAACATTTAACAATGGAGGCAATCACAGTTTCGGAGGCTAAAATATCATCGCTGTTTAAAATACCAATTACATCACCGGTTGCCATTTCCATTCCCTTGTTGATGGCATGGTACATACCATTGTCTTTTTCGGAAACCCATTTGGCAATATGGTTATCAAACAATTTGATAATGTCAATGGTACCATCTGTAGATTCTCCATCAATAACAATGTGTTCAATATTATGATAGGATTGATTCTGTACAGAATTAATACATTCCTGCAAATGACGGGCAGAATTATGCGTAACTGTTATGATGGTTACTTTCATAGTTAATGAACGTATAGAAAAAAGTTGAACTGCAAAATAGCCAATTTTCCAGTAACATGGTTAAACAGTTGAAGGTATGGTAGTGATAAACTTTAGAAAATGGGATATTAAGAAGGGAGAAATGGGGTGGTTTAATTAATTAGAGGGAGGTTGAAGGGTGCGATGGATGGAGGAGGTTTGACGAAAGTTTTAGGAGGAATGTTGAACGAGGGATGATGATTGGGTAATACTTAAAAAGAAATGTTTACATGACAACAGCGATTTATTCAATCACTCTATCACCAACTTTCAAGGCGGGATTGCCTTTATATATACCGTAAGGTTGAAGATTTGTATTGGCGACAGCCCCTACCGATAAAATGGCATGGGATGCACAAATTACGCCAGGACACACGATGGCTTTTGCACCAATCCATACACCTTCTTCCAAAATAATTGCACCAGGTAGTAAATCAAAACTGGACCTTTTGTAATTGTGGTTCCCTGTTAACAATAAAGAACCCTGCGAAAGGCAAACATGATCACCGATTGTCACGTTGGCAATATTATCAATCCACACCTGCTCTCCTATCCATGTATGACAACCAACTGAAAGCTTCCAGGGATATTTGATATTTACGCAAGGCTTTATCACAACGCCCTTCCCTACCGTGGCACCAAAACTTCTTAGCAAACCAACTTTTAAACGACTGCTGATAGCACAGGCATTTTTAAAGAATAATACATTGGTAACATACCATAATATTTGTTTAAAAGTAGAAGCGCCTATCTGGAGCGTAGCGGTATACGAACTGTTATCAACTTTTTTTACTGCGCTCATGAAAATAACTGTAAATAAGGTTTTGTAAGAAGTGGATCTTGAGAGAAGTTATGTGCATACTGCCATGCATTTTCGCCGACGCTGTCAAACGCTTCCTGGCTGTAACTGGCTACGGCCTCAATTACGGCTGCAAAGGAGGCTAAATTATCCAAAGGAAGGTGCCAGCCAGCATGCTGCTCTTTGAGGTTGAGCCATGGCGTTTGATCACTGATCAACACCGGCCTGCCTGCCAGTAATGCTTCAATAATTACATGACCAAAATTTTCACCGGTAGTAGGTAAAATAAACAAATGGTTTTGCAGCAGCAACTGGTACAATTTATCATGTGCCTGCGGACCAATATAATTGCATTGAATATTTGATGGCAGGTTCGCTATCTGTTGTTTACAGTTATTCCAATACATTTCATCCTCTACTGGTCCTGCAATTGTTAATGCAACAGTAGCTTTTACCAATGAAAGCGCTTTTAATAAAAACAATAAATTTTTAATCGGTACCAACCTTGCAATAAATATGCAGTTAAGTTTATCCTGCTGTTTGTTGCAGCTTACAAAAGGGTGCTGTTGTATATTGGGTAAGTTATTAGCTTTAATTACAGTGCTTCCCAGAAAGTATTTCAGAATCGCTTTTTCCTCCCTGGTATTGGTTGCATGAAAACGAATACGCTTATGAATGCCGAGCAATTTGTAAAACAATAATAAGGGCTTTTTTTTATAGAACTTTAGAGACAATGCACTATCGTACAAACAGCCCCTTGGGCAAATAATTACTTTCGCTGTAAGTTTACCGGTAAATTGTAACCAAAGTGGATATAAGACAAAATGAGGAGAAAACAGCAGGTTTAAATAGATAAAATCTGGTTGTACTTCATTAATGATTGTTTTTATTTGCCGTTTAGATAAATCAGTCTTTTTAACATAATACACAGGTACTCCGGCTGCACTATTTTGTATCCATTTATTTGCAGACAGGCTATTGTAGGGAAGGGTTTCCCCATGATCGGTATCGGTAGTAAGTACAAATATTTCATATTTTCCCCTCAAGGCCACACACATATTTACGCAACTCTGTATGGGGCCACCGGCCTTATAACCGGGCGAAAACCACTCAATTAAAATGAGTATTTTTTTTTTATTATTCAATCTCCATTTGATTGTTTAGCATCTTTGCAGTCACTTTTCTTTCGGACCGGTCGAATAGATAAATCATAAAAAAAAGAACGCCATACAGCACTATATTAAACCAGGTATGATTGTCTAAATTAAATAAAGATGACCAATGCCTGTTTACTGATATCAACATTAAACAGATACGGAAAACGTTCAATAAACAGATAACCAATACCCCACCCATCATCCATTGAAGCATTTTCTTAAACGAAGTTTTATTGGCAAAAACAAACGCAATCCAAAATGAAATTATCCCATAGCCAAGGCAACTATAAACAATCCTTACCCCGCTGCCATTAACCATTTTAATTGCGTAGCTATCTTTAATAAATACATCGTAGCCAATGGCCTGCAACAGTATCTTTGAACTATGAAGCAACAAACTTCTAAATCCGGAAATATAATCCAGGTATTTATCTGCAAATGCAACATAATAGCCACCCGGGGTAGTAATACCAATCATTGCCTTTGTACCGTAATACAGGATGCAGTAGGTAAGGAGGAATTTGAGAAGGTATAGGAGGAAGGGTTTTTCTTTCATTTAAAAGAAAAGTATCAGGTGTGAAATATTTACAACATGTTCTTCTTTTCTGGTATGATGGAAATGTACTTGATTAGCCACGGAAAGAAGAATTTAATTAGTAAAAAAAAGGTTATGAAACTTGAAAATAATCGCCCTAATAAATATGTGCTATCAAGTTCCAAAGCATTAAACTCCATAAAAAAGGCACCCACAACAGCGTAATTAAAAACAAGGTTTTTTGATGATTTTCTTAGAAAATAATTATATATTAATCCGTACAAAATGCCTACTGTCATAAGCATGAACATCATGCCATAGAGTCCGAAGTCGATATAGCAGTCTGCAAAGTATCCAAGACTAAATGAGACACCACGATCGCTACCCAAATAAGATAACCCAGTATAAAATTTAGTTTTTGTCGTAGCATCATAATTTGGCTTGTCTGGATTTAAAAATCGGGGTGTAGTTGTAAATTCTAAGCTTCTCAACCAATTGGCTCCATTTTCAAAAGGTAATAAAGATGGTATTCTATCAATAGTTTTTGCAAAATGATAGGTATATTGAATACGGTCTAACATTTGTATTGCAGAGGCATCTAATTTCGAATTGTCAACCTTTGTGGATAGGTCATATAGTTTATCTAATGCCTCACTTTTTTCAACATTGACGACCTGGTTAATAGACCCGCCATTTAAATACGACCGATAATCGCCTTTTATATTAGTCCAGTATAGCCCAAATGTACCGAGTAAAAAACCAATTATTATAACATAAAAAACTTGTT
>JBBQEA010000276.1:0-6183 GCA_038320245.1 Chitinophagales bacterium
CCAATGGGGCAGCTATTACAACAGTTATACGGGATGAAGGCGGCACAGGCGGCGGGGCTGGCGGCAGTATTTTACTTTTTACTGACAGTTATTTGGGCCTGCTGAATATTGAAGCCAAAGGCGGTATGGGCAGTTCCAACTTTAATCAAAAATATCCCACAAGATGTCATGGTCCGGGTGGTGGTGGTGGCGGTGGCTTTGCAGGTAGCAGTATACCATTTCCGGCACTGGTAAGTTATAATTTACAGGGAGGTATTGCTGGCAAAGTTTTAAACCCATCCAGTAGTTGCTATAACACTACCCATGGCGCAACAGATGGTGGCATGGGTGCTGCAAAATTTGGATTTACATTTCCTTTTAGCGCCAATGCCTTTGTTAATAATATTGATTCGGTCATTATAAAAGACAGCCTTTTAAATTGTAACAGTTTTAAATTTAATGGCGATGCAGTTGTAAATACAAGTGCCATACAAAACTGGTATTGGACATTTGATGATGGCAGCTTTGCGAATACCCAAATTGCCACTCACACGTTCAGCGATACCGGTACTTTCAGTGTAAAGCTGGTAGTTACAGATATCAATGGCTGTACCGACAGTGTGAGCAAAATTATCCGCAGCAGCGGCGTTAATTACGATTTTACATTTAAGCAAGACATCTGCAATCCATTGCTGGTAACATTCAACATTAACAATGCAGCTTTAACTGGCCCATCCTGGAGTACAGGAGATGGAGCAATCATCAACAACATTGCTTCACCTATTCATCAATATGCAGATACCGGCACCTACCTTATAAAATTGGCTATACAAAACAGCAGCTGCATTGATACCATTCGTAAAAAAATAGCTATCAATTTCAGCAACAGTAATATTATTTTAACGCCTGATACTACCATCTGCAAAGGCTTTGAAAAATTACTGCTTAGTAATATTGACTCCACATTTAATTTTTGCTGGAGCCCGGCCGGTTTTTTAAATAATGCAACTATTGCAAACCCAACCACCAATAATACCATTCCAACTAACTACCAGTTAATCGGCACGGTAACTGAAAATAACCTTGTGGCAAATGCTGATTTTTCTGCTGGAAACATGTCATTTTCATCTGGCTATAGTGCAAGCACCACATCACCTGCCATCAACAGCGATGGGCAATATTTAATAGCCCCCACTTCTTTTAACGTTGCGCCTTCCGCTTCAAATTGTACAGACCATACCACAGGTACTGGCAACATGTTGTTAGTAAGAAGCAACAATAAACTCAACACAACGGTATGGCAGCAAACAACAGCTGTACAGCCCAATACCAATTATGTGTTGAGTACATGGATACAAGCGCTACAATCACCCGGAAATACGCAGTTGCAATTTGCAATTAATGGCGTGCCCATGGGCGATACTATTACCACAAATGCTGGCACCTGCCAATGGAAAAAACATTGGATAATTTGGAACAGCGGCAACAATACAGTTGCAGTTATTGCCATCGTAAATAAAAATAGCAATAGCGGAGGCGACTATTATGCGTTGGATGACATTGCATTTTCAAAATATTTTATCAGGAGAGACAGTGTCTTTATCAATGTGCAATCAATAGCAGTTGCCAGCAATAACGACAGTAGTATTTGCCGTGGCGAAAAAGTACAACTGCTGGCAATTGGTGCTGCAAAATATGAATGGCTGCCAGCTAGCGGATTAAGTGATAGCAGCATTGCCAATCCGGTAGCATCGCCGGTTACCACAACCAGCAACATTGTAAAAGGCAGTAGCACGGCGGGTTGTATAGCATTCGATACAGTTACCATTTCAATAAATCCATCAACAGTTGTAGTTAAAACAAGCGATAGTATCATTTGCAAAAACAGCAGCATACAACTGCAGGTTAGTGGTGGTACCAGCTACAGTTGGGTGCCTGCTGCTACGCTTAGCAGCAACAATATTTCCAATCCCATAGCCTCGCCAACCAGCAACATAACCTACTTTGTTACTACAGCAGACGCTGCATTTTCTTGTACCAGTACAGACTCTATCAAAATATCCATAAGGCCTGTAACTGTATTTACCATTTCCCCCAACGACTCGGTATGCCTCAATACAAACGTACAATTGAAAACTACCGGAGGAAATAAGTTTAGCTGGGAGCCAGCCAATTTAGTCAACAATCCAACTGCGGCCAATCCAATTGCAGCACCACTAACCACTACCGTCTTCAGGGTAAATATCAAAGATGCTGTTTGTAACGATTCGGCTTTACTTAGCACTACTATTTATACCATTACATTGCCAAAACTCAGCGTAACCAAATCCAATGATATCGACTGTTCTAATATACAGTCAACGCTTTCAGTAACAGGCGCCAATAAATATATCTGGACAGCAGCTACTCAGCCTTTGAATTTAAATAACAGCAACATCGCCACGCCGGTGGCCTCTCCCAACATTACAAAAAAATATTTTGTAACAGGGATTGATACGCTTACAACCTGTAGTAACACCGATAGTATTACAATATTGGTAACTATAGGAAATAATCCGGCATTGTATATTCCCAATGCATTTTCGCCCAATGGTGACGGGATAAATGATTGCTTTAAAATAAAGCAGCAGGGCAGATTGAAGTATTTTCAATTGACTATTTTCAACAGAATGGGTAACCGGGTATTTTCTACAAATGATATAAACGACTGTTGGGATGGAACGTATAACGGTCAGCTTCAGAATTCGGGGAATTTTGTTTATTACCTTAAGATGATAAACGAATGCAGGGAAAATGTAAAGAGAGGAAATCTGTTGTTAATCAGGTGATGAATAGATGGGAATTGTTGCAATAGGTATATGAAAATTAAACCAGTTGCTTTGGAAATTTTAATCGGATAATATCTATTTCAAAAAACGGTTTACTTGCAAATGCCTCTTTGCTGTTGCCGTTTTAATTACTTGTTAGCAAGAGCTTCCGAATTATCAATATTGAGCTGAATTCTTCCCCTGTTTACATTCACGCCGGAACGTTTTCATTTTGTCTGGGTTTACTACCAGCGGGTGTTTTTTTATTATATCCAGCTTTATCGTTTACAAATTCCTGCACCTCTGGGAGTTTCGATAATGCGCTGTACTGCCTGCTAAGAAATATTCTTCTGATTGCTATTATTACAACAATAAAAACAGAATAGGCTATAAAAAAAGGAATAATAATTTCTATCTCTTTAAAAGCCAGCAAAACTGCCATAATTAACAATTGAAATCCCAACCCGTAAATGGAAACGATGCTCATAAACCAGTTAGGAAAAGATTTCATCGCAGCTGCCTTCCTGTCCAGCACATAAATTGCTCTATCATACACACTGTATAAAACAAGATATAGTGTAAATAAAATATTGACAGTTTTTTGACTTTCTCCCGGAAATGCTATTGGGGTTACTGTTTCAAAAATATTGCTGGTAGCATCAGCACCTGCAGAATTATTCCTGATAATAACGTAATAATAATTGTATAAAGTTCCCTGTAACTGAATGCATATAAAGGCTAATAAAGTTAACCAGGTATTTGCCTCAGCCACATGGCTTATAGCCAGTAAAAATAAAAAATTCAATATGATATCAAATACAGAATCAAGGTATCGTCCGGTATAGGAAGGGGTATTTTTTACCCTTGATAACTCACCATCCAGCGCATCAATAATTGATTTAAGAATAAGAAAGCAACCTGCTGTAATATAGTATTGGTTGAGGATGCAGTAAACCGCAAAAAGACCACAAATACCAAAAATCAAGGTGATGTGTATGGGTGTAATTTTAGTATGCTTCAGCCGTTTTGCTAAAGTAACTGCAATGTATCGACCATAATCTGATACATCAATGAATTTATTATCGGCGGAGAGTTTTGACATAAATAAACAAAGAAAAAATACAAATACGTTAAACACTAAATCAGTGCATTTGTTGAATTATTTTATTGCAATCGTTTTTTATTAATAATTCAGCTGTAAAAATCCTGCTGTTTTTGCCAATATAAAATTACAATTTTCCATAAAACCTGCCACCACCGTTTCATTACCAAGTTTTATTTGACTTAAGCAGAGCCTGTAAACATAAGTATTTACACCGGATAATGGTGCACTGCAAGAAAGTAACTACGGGTATAGGAAGATTTATTAAAACGGTTGAAATGGTATAATCTGATGATTGTAAAACAGATTTTAAACAATTTTGATGGCTAAAGTAAATCAATGAAGAAATAACAAATAGAAATGCAGCTACATTTAAAGTATCGTAAAAATCAATTAGTACAGCTATTTAATTAGGACAACTTTTACTTTTTTACTTTATATTTTTTATTGATTTTAGGATCGTTAAAATAATCATCCAATTCTTTAGGGCTGGCATTCTCTTCTGCAAGGGGTATATCTATTAATTGAATTTGAGTTTGTTTTAATTCCTCCTTTAACTTCCTCGATTTGTTTAAAATTTCCGGGTCTCTTTCGCTGATTAGCATATTATCTGCCAACAAATATTCCAACCTTTTTATGCTGCTCCGGATTAAGGTTGCGGTGTTTTGATCGTAATTATTAAGCGGTGCAGCCGCCTCTTTCACCGGCACCAATGCCACACCCACACTGGGCATTATCTTAGATGCAGCCTGGTTGTCTCCGGGCAATGAAGATAGTACGGCCCCACTTAATACTGTTGATGCAGATACAAGGTCGAAGGTTGTTCTGGCAGATTTATTTTTCTTTATTTTTTTATCAACCAGCCTAAAACTGCTTTTCAGTTGCACCACATATTTCTGAACATCCGTCCGTAGTTTTTCAAACTCCAGCAATTGCTGGGGGTAATTAATATTTTCTTTTACCACTATTAAAATGGCAGCAGTATCTGTATTGTGAAATTTATTGGTTCCGATAAAATATATCTCCAGTTGTTTCTCTTTATTTTTATCAGTATCTTTTACAAAATCAAAAGGAGCACACCAGGTAAAATCATCATTGCATTTATTAACGGGCGTTAACGACTTAACCGGGTAATTACTGAGGTAAGTAATTTCTTCTATCGGGAAGCTTCCATTATCACACTGCAACTTAAAACTAACGGTATCACCTTCATCAATATACAATGTTTTGGTTACAGTAGGTTTTATCCGGGAAGGTATTATCTCCGTATTATAAAAAAGCAATGTAAAACTGGTATCTACCCTATCTTCCGGGTCGTTTAAATTTTGCACCCTTAGGGCAATTTTATACTCATAATCATACTTGAGTCTGCCGCTTAGGAAATAAGATTTTTCGGCCTTAAAAGTAAGGGTCCCATTGTCTTTATTTATTTTAAGACCAACAGGAGTGTTCTTTAAAAACCAATAATATTTCTCCTGCGCCTTGTTTATTTCGTAATGATATTTTAATGTTGAATCAACATGTAAGGTAAAGTACGGGTTTAAGTTTTTTATCCGTAAAACTGAATCTGCAGGATTGACAACAATGATACTATCAACTTTAACCTGGGAAAATGATTCTGTACAAAAGAAAAACACACAAACGAAAGCAAATGCTTTTATTTTTATCATATTGGATGTCGGTATAAGAGTAAGTGAACGAAGTTAACCTATAAAACAATAAGTTTTTATTGGACAGATATGCATTTGCAGAATTTTAGTGATTATCCAATTAAGGCAGTTTACAATAAGCCAACAATTTATTATGAAAAAGGAGTTGCTGTGTGCAGCTATTTGGCAGTTCTTCATACTAAATATTAAAACCACTAATTAATTAACGATGTCCACTCCTTATTTAATGTCGTTGACTTAAGTTTTGGTTAGTCCCTGATCAACCACCGAAGGGGCTGATAGCCGCCTTGGGAGTTAGCTCAACCCCGTCAGCAGTTGCAAACCCTGACGGCGGTTGGGCTAAAGGCAAGGACATTGACTCCTTATTCACTATTCCATAATCATTTGCAATTCTCAATTTTTATTGATTTTTTACATCCCCTGCTTCGCAAAATTACATCAGCGGTAAAAATTGTTACAAATCATTCGTTACTTTGAGCGATTAACGCTCATTTACCAAAACTGATTCACATGAAAAATCTAAAATCGTTGACAATGCTGCTGGCATTTGCAACTACCATTGTACAAGTTCGGGCGCAAGCCACTTTTCCTGTAAACGATATTGCCAATCCCAAAAACGGATGTT
>JBBQEA010000277.1:0-6109 GCA_038320245.1 Chitinophagales bacterium
CCCGTACGACGATTTAGCAAACCGTTCCTTTCGGCCACTCAGGCACCTCTCCTACCTGCCCTATTTATTAAGGGGTTGCAAAAATAAGCTTCAACATTGTAATACCCAAAACAAATTGATAAATATCTTGAAATAAATTTAAAACCCTTTACAGGCCTCACTTATAATTTATTTTTCCCCCAGGCGGATGCACTAAAATAAAAAATCCGGACTAAGTAAAAGGCCGGATTTGTTATTTATATTTTTATGAAATTTTACATAGATGCTAATTGTACTTTTTGGTACAATTCCAACACGCTCTCTTTAAATAAACTATCAGTATCCATTAAATCCTTAACCGTTTGGCAGCTATGAATTACAGTGGTATGATCCCTGCCGCCAAAATGTTCGCCAATGGTTTTAAGTGAGTTTTTTGTAAAAGATTTAGAGAGATACATGGTAATTTGACGAGCCTGTACAATTTCCCTTTTACGGGTTTTCTGCAATAATTTATCGTATGGTACATCAAAGAAGTCACATACCATTTTTTGTATGGCATCAATGGTGATTTCCCTACTGGAAGATTTTACAAAATTTCTAAGTACTTTCTTTGCCAATTCGAGGTCTATTTCTCTCTTGTTTAGCGAAGATTGTGCCAATAACGATATCAGCGCCCCTTCCAGCTCTCTTACATTACTGTTGATATTATAGGCAATATATTTTACAACTTCCTTAGGCATTTCCAGCCCATCATTTTTCATTTTCTTTTCCAATATCTCAATCTTGGTATCGTAATCGGGCGCCTGCAGGTCGGCACTTAGGCCCCACCTGAAACGACTTAGCAAACGCTCCTGTACACCTTCCAGATCTTTGGGTGCTTTATCACTCGTTAATATCAGTTGCTTGCCACTTTGGTGTAAATGGTTAAAGATGGAAAAAAATGCATCCTGCGATTTTTCGGCCCGATTAAAAAACTGTACATCGTCAATAATTAACACATCTATCAGCTGATAAAAATGAATAAAATCATTGATGGCGCCATTACGGCCATGATCTATAAATTGATTAATGAATTTCTCTGAACTTACATACAGTACTACTTTGTTGCTATGCAAGCGCTTTACCTCGTTACCAATTGCCTGTGCAAGGTGTGTTTTACCCAAACCAACACCCCCATAAATTACCAATGGATTAAAAGAAGTGGTACCAGGTTTTTCTGCTACTGTTTTTCCTGCACGGCGGGCTACCCTGTTGCAATCCCCTTCAACATAACTATCAAACACATAGGCATGATTCAATTGCGGATCTATCTGCATCTTTTTAAGACCAGGAATCACAAAAGGATTTTTTACGGGGTTATTTATTACTAAAGGAAAGTCCATTTCATTGTTTGCATATGATTTAAACCCATGCCCCGGAATATCCATAGTAAGGGGCTTATTCTTACTATTACCGCTATCCACCATAATTCTGTATTCCAGGCGTGCATCTTTGCCTAATTCCCTTTTAAGGGTTTTAGCCAATAAACTTATATAGTGCTCTTCAAGGTATTCAAAAAAGAACTGGCTGGGTACCTGAATCGTTAAAACCTTATCTTTTAATGCAACGGGTTTTATTGGTTCGAACCATGTTTTATAGTGCTGCCATTCTACAATGTCTTTGATTATCTCCAGGCAATTATTCCACACCTTATCAAAAACTTTCTCCATTAGTCCTTAAGCAATTTATATATTGAGTAAAATATTTTTATTAGCAATCCCCAAAAGGTCTTTCATGTACGAATAAAAAATTTTGAGTAAGAAGGCGAATATCAAGATAATTAATCGAAAAAAAAAACTTTTTATTCACTTGTTTTTTTACCCACAATTACAGTATGGGAATTTGATAAATTTTTATTCCTGAATCTGGAAAATTCAAAATCTAAACGTCCCAAAACGATACCAGCCCAACCTACCTGATTTATCAACACATCACTACCTGTTTTATTTTTTACAACTACCGGTGCATCTAAAAAAGTATGGGTATGGCCACCAATTATTAAATCAATATTTTCTGTTTCTTTAGCAAGTATCAAATCGCATACCTTGTTTTCATCTTCCTTATATTTATATCCAAGATGGCTTAGGCAAATCACCATATCACATCCCATATCTTTTTTAAGTTTGGCAGCAACTCTGTTTACATTCACTATCGGATCAAGATATTGTGTGTTTCCAGCCAATGAATCCGGCACCAACCCTTTCATTTCAATTCCTACACCCGTTACACCAATTTTTAATTTCCCTTTTTTAAAAATTTTATACGGTGCATACTTGTGTTCCATAGCGGTATCAATAAAACCATAGTTACACATCAATATCGGAAAATTTGCATGCTGCAGTTGAGTAGCAAAATTTTCTAATCCTGCATCAAAATCATGGTTGCCCATTATAGAGGCATCATAGGCCATTGCAGCCATCGCTTTCATTTCCGGCTCTCCTTTATAAATATTAAAGAATGGCGTTCCTTGAAAAATGTCACCTGCATCCAGTAACAAAACATGCTCTTCTTCTTTCCTGATTTTTTTAATCAGTTCAGCCCTTGCTGCCACACCACCCAACCCCTGGTTTCTGCCACCATCCATCGGGAAAGGTTCCAATCTGCTATGCACATCGTTGGTGTGCAAAATGGTAAGCCTGGTAACGGAATCCTGCTCTGTAACCCCTGCCAGCATTGACTTAGATACCAGCATAGACCCTGCAGCAAACGCTGCCTGTTGTAAAAAAAATCTTCTATTCTGCATTGCTTACCCGATTTTGTATGGATGACGAAATAGTTTTACCTTCTTTGGCTTTACCGGCAAAATATTCCAGTACAGCATCTCTGAACAAATAACCATTATTTTGCTGCGGAATTGATTTTAACATCACGCAATCATCTCCGCCATTGGCGATATAATCTAACATTGCAATTGTGTAGAAATTATTCCCACTTATTGCCTTACCGCCTATAAAAATATTAATGGCCTGTTTATTTTTTATTTGAAACTGTATTCCTGCACAAGGCCATCCACCTCTGGACGCTACAATATTTAAAAACTGTTGCAATGTATTTCCGTCCATTTTAATCAGTACAATAATATTGTCGAACGGGGATAGCTCAAAAATTTTTCCCCGGGTAATATTTCCGGCTGGGATAGAAGTAAGCCGTATACCGCCATAGTTAACAAAAGATGCATCTACAGCAGTATTGAATTTTTCTTTCGCCTGCTCCAGCATTGCATCCGCCATCACATTACCGAGTGATCCTTCAGGCTGTTTTTTCACTAACTCTATTGCAGCAATTGCAACCACATCATTCATATTTTTATTTACGCTGTCAGCATATGGTTGAAGTAAATTAGTTAATTCATTATTGATGGATTGCCTGGGCGAAACCCGGTAATCTTTGAATTGCACAGCCGTTGGCTGGTACACAGTTTTGCAGGCAAAAAACAACAAAACAATGAGTAATAAGGAAACAGGTATCGAGCGGTTTTTCATTAGAATTTTTCAATTTTAAGGAGAGGAAGGTAGCCTTTTTTATAGTAACAAAAAGAAAAGAAATGGTTAATATTTTTATTGTAGAATAAGTTTACTTTTACCGCCAAAATATTACTACATGAGTTATGAATTAACAGGCAAACTAATTGCCAAATTTGAGACCATACAAAGGTCAGCGACATTTAAAGTAAGGGAATTTGCTGTTGAAAAAACAGATGATATCGGTGGCAGAACTGTCAGCAATTATGTAAAGTTTCAATCGGTACAAGATAAAACCAGCATTATTGATAAAATAAATATTGGGGATGAAATAAAAGTGCATTTCAATATCAAAGGTACCAAGTGGGAAAAAGATGGTAAGGTGAGCTACTTTACCAACTTAGATGCCTGGCGTGTAGAAGCCGTGTCGGCACAAGCAGGCGGGGATTCATCGTCGGTAACCGATGTTGAATACATGGAACCCCTTGATACTTTTACTGCTTCATCACCGGATGTAATTGATGATTTACCATTTTAGAACGGCCCCCTAAATCCCCCAAAAGGGGGACTTAAAGGCAAGTGTAAGTAAAGGGCACTGCCATCACAATGGCGAATGTTTAGGCTATTGTCGATATGAATTATTTGCATTCAATAAAATATTCCGGAATAAATATCCGGCTGGTTTATGCAACAAAAAATTACTTTAAAAATATTACCATCTGAGGCAGCTGATGATGCTGCTATCAGGAACCTGATTGCCAAATCTACCGGCAAAAAATTAATTGCTGTAACCGGCTACCACATTCAAAAAAAATCAATTGATGCAAGGGGTAAAATCATTTGGGTAAACCTTACCCTTACTGCTTTTATTGATGAGCCTTTTCAGCAACGCCTTATTCAACCATTTAATTTTATCGATGTAAGCAAGGCCAGCAAAAAAGTATTGATTATTGGTGCTGGTCCGGCGGGATTGTTTGCAGCATTGCAATTGATTGAGCTGGGCATACAACCAATCATCTTGGAAAGAGGTAAAGATGTGAGGGCGAGAAGAAGAGATTTGGCCATCCTTAATAAAGGAGGTATTGTAAATGCTGAAAGCAATTATTGTTTTGGTGAAGGTGGTGCAGGCACTTACAGCGATGGCAAATTATATACCCGAAGCAACAAACGGGGTGATATAGACAGAATACTAAACCTATTTGTACATTTTGGTGCAGAAGAAAAAATTTTATACGAAGCACATCCTCATATCGGCACCAACAAACTACCCAATATTATTACTGCCATGCGGCAGTTGATTGAAGACTGCGGCGGACAATTGTTGTTTAATAAAAAGGTAGTTGATTTTGTAATTGATAAAGAAAATATCAACAGCATAAATACATCTGATGGCGAATCCTTTATTGCTGATGCGGTGATATTGGCCACAGGTCACTCTGCCAGGGATATATTTGAACTGCTACATCATAAAAACATTTTGATTGAAGCAAAACCTTTTGCATTGGGTGTAAGGGTGGAACATCCACAATCATTAATTGACAATGTTCAATACCACTGCAATACAAGAGGCGACTTTTTACCTCCTGCTTCTTATTCTTTAGTGGAACAGGTTAATGGCCGGGGTGTTTTTTCTTTTTGTATGTGCCCCGGCGGCATCATTGCGCCTGCGGCTACTTCGCCGGGCGAAATAGTGGTGAATGGATGGAGCCCTTCTAAAAGAAACAACCCATTTGCAAACAGCGGCATGGTGGTGAGCGTGGATGAAAAAGATGCATGGCGGGAATTTAAAAAATTAAAAGGGTTTAGGGGTTTTGAGCATTTAGATGGCTTAGAAAACAGCCCTTTACTCCTGATGAAATTTCAACAAATGGTGGAGCAGCAAAGCTTTGCTTCGGGTGGTGGAAATTCTGTAGCGCCGGCACAACGAATGGTTGATTTTAGTACCGGTACCCTTTCGTCATCTTTACCTGTATGCAGCTACCAGCCGGGCTTACAAAGTACACAACTCAATGCAGTGTTGCCTTCCTTTATTTATGATTGTCTCGCCAAAGGATTCCAGGCATTTGGTAAAAAGATGAAGGGCTATTTTACAAATGATGCCATAGTTGTGGCAACTGAAAGCCGTACTTCATCTCCAGTACGAATTCCGAGAGACCATGACACTTTAGTACATCCGCAAATAAAAAATTTATATCCCTGCGGGGAAGGCGCAGGCTATGCAGGTGGTATTGTAAGTGCTGCAATGGATGGAGAAAGGGTGGCTAAACAATTGGCTAAGGTATTACTGTGCAATTGATGTCAAATTGAAATGGCAATCTGCAACATGCAATTTGCAATTAGCAATTAGCAATTAGCAAAAGTGAAAGTGAAAGTGAAATTTCAGTTTATGCTTTTCATTAAGTGAAAATAAAACCCTTCAAATATTTTTACAAGGTTGTAATAAAATAATATTTTGCGTTATTAATATTACAGCAGGTATAAAAAATGGAGTCAACCGTTTATCATATCTTTTCATCAAATTGTTTTGCTGATAAGTATTTTTAACATTCAAAAGCTAACCTTACATCGAATGAATATATTAGAACTACAAAACCTTAAAAAATATTTTGCCACTCAAAAAGCCGTTGATG
>JBBQEA010000278.1:0-6099 GCA_038320245.1 Chitinophagales bacterium
TATAACTTCATTTACTGCAATAATTAGTTTAGCTGCTGATAGTAAAGCGTCATGTCTCATATTCATGGGAGTAGTTCCTGCATGATTGGCGACACCTTCAATCGTTATATTCCATTTTTCAATACCTACTATTCCCGTCACTACACCAATTTGAATATTTTCCCTCTCTAAAATTGCTCCTTGTTCAATATGCAATTCAATAAAAGCATTCAAGTCTCCTTTTCTTTTGAGAACCTGGTCTAAACTATCAGGATTACCTCCAATTGCTTTTATTCCATCGGCAATTGTAAGTCCGCTTTGGCTTTTCGCCTTTAAATCCTCGACGCTATAATGTCTAATCCACATACTACTTCCGATCGTATAACCTTCTTCATTTGAAAATACAATAACCTCCAAAGGATGGTTGGTTACAAATTTGTTTTCATTTAGAGCTTCAATTACCTCCAAGGCACCAAGAGAACCCAGGCTGCCATCATAATTACCACCATCGGGTACCATGTCAAGGTGTGAACCGAAAGCGATTGGTTTTAAAGATGGATTTTTACCTTTTCGTTTTCCAATGATATTTCCTGCATAATCTATGGTTACATCAAGCCCGGCTTTTTTCATTAAGTCAATAAACCATAATCTTCCTTCTACGTCTCCCTTTGTATAGGCAACCCGATAGCCTTTTCCAGTAGAATCTTTGCCAAATTTTGCAAGTTCAAAAATCCTGCTTTCAATACGTTGCTGGTTTACCTTTATTTGTTTACCATTATTTGTTGTTTGGCTAAAACCGGTAAATGTCAAAATTGTCAAAAAGCAAACAAGTATTGATGTGTTTAAATATTGCATAATTAGAATTCAATAAATTGGTAAAAGTTAAATGATTCTGTCTGGTCATGTTAGTATAATGGTTTGGCGGCATTGCCTACAACTCATAAATATACAAATGTTTTCCACCCTTCCAACTTACGTATATTTTTTTAAAAAATTAATTAAGCCCAGGTTGGTCTTCTCCTTTCTCCAAATTTAAAGCATTACAAACACTAAAAGAGGCTGCCGATGTTGCGTGTTCGTGCTGATGGTTTTGTAGACCGGCATCACCAACATCAGTTTGAACCCAAGCCGCACGATTATCCTAAACCATCCAATGTGTAAGAAACCCAAACTCATCCTTTCCACTTTCATAAAACTTTGCAGATGAATATTTATAGTCTTCAGGATAAATACATAAGCCTGCTGCTACAGGATTGTAATGAATGTATTCCATCTTTTGTATAAATACTTCCTTTGTCCATAAATCCACACTTAATGGATTGCGCTCCCAAAACTGATATTTTCTGTCCTTTGCACCTACATAAAACTTTGCTAATACTTTCCGATGATTCTTCTCTAAATCTCTTTTTATTGTTTGTGATACGAACTTTAGAAAATTTCTTTGAACAGCATCTCTGTCAAAGCCCTCCTGAATTTGCCATATCAAGTGTATATGATTACTCATAATAACAAATGCGTTTACTTCCACCCATTTTTTTGTAACCATCGTTCTAAGACTACCTGTTATAACATCTTTATATTTATCAGGCTTTAAAAGATGCTGCCACTCTAAAATTGTGGCCGTAAAATATTGAGGATAATGTTCTGTAATTATGAAGATATTTTATTCCTGCGAAGGTATTTAAAGTAATGTAAGTTTAGGTTTGTTTAATCCGATAGCTATAGGATCATAACTCCCTGAGAGTTGTTGGTGATTGCTAAGCTGCAAAGCCATCTGCACGAACACGCAACAACGGCGACGTGTGGCTGTGCATGGCTTGGTGCGTTCTTGGGAACACCAACAACTGCATGAAAAGAAAGGTAATAGTAGTAATAATTTTAAATAAAATTATTGAAGGCAAATCTAAAGGTTGTGCGTTTGTTTTTCTCCTTTTGTTTCTTCAGAAGTTTTTATAAAAGTAGCAGTGGCATTAATAATCGGATTAAAGAAAGCTCTTTTTTCCATGAGTGAATTTTTTAGCAAAAGCTACCACTGCAACCGCACTAATATTGGTAAAATAATTATTGGGAGTGTACCAGACTATTTTAAAAGAACGATGTACTTTCTGTTACTATGAACCGCAATTGTTAAGTTCATATTTTTGAATACGTCCATTCTCTTTTGCTGACTGGCGTCTCTACAGAAAGTACTAATGTGGTGCCGTTACCAGACACAATTCCACTTAGTACCTCTTGCCCCTTAATTGATATTTTCACTTTATTTCCTGACTGGGTCCAGGTGCAGGCAGTAGTGGTTTTTGTGCCTTCAGAAGTTATTGTTTCAATAAGAGTATTGTCTGAATGAAAATCATCAATTGCATCAACTTTACGCATTTCCATAACAGCTTGCAAATGACCGTGCGAATTTTTAACAGCTTCGGGAGTAAGGTAATTTTTACCCGATACCTGCTTCCATTTTCCAACAACCGATTGTGCCTCACAATTGGTAAAGCTAAAAAAGACAAATACAATGAATGTAAAAATGGGAAAGGCTTTTCGCAGAAAGGCTTTTACTGAATGAGAATTTTTCATTTTTCATTTTTTTTAGAGGATGAACATTTAATGTTTCTTTCAACTGCCCCGGTTAATTGGCAGTATAAAGATAATACACAATATTCGGTCGTGTCAACCAATTTTTGTCCTGATCTGAATTTGAGAATGCGTCAAAATAAAATAACGAACAACGTCTGTATATACGCTGCTTAATAACGTCCTACAATTTTTTTTATATCCTGTTTTTCAGGTATTTATTATAAATAGCATAGCCAATAAACAGTAGCGCAAATACAACTTTCCTGTTTCAATTTTAAAGTATTCTCAAGCCCTTTTCCCCCAATCCGTCGGTTTTTACATTTTTCTTATAGGTTTTCCTGTTTTTCTGTTGGAACAGGAAAAATCACGAACTTTTTTTCAATTTTTGACCAACAATTTTTCTCAGTCATTGTAATAAGTTACTAAAATGGCTGCCGTGAAACAGCCACGTTTATGGCTCGGAGTTGAAACACTGCCTGGAAAAAGCAACAAAATCTTATTTCTATTGAATCACCTCAATAGTCAGGTAAATGGTGACTGAATCAACAGGTGGGCCTCCTGCCGAAATATAATGCATTAATGTAATCCTGTCTGCACTGGAAAAACCAGGAGCAGTCTTATAGTTATAATACCAACTATCATCTGTGGGATCTTTTATTAATTCGCTGATAACAGCATGCAGTGGCGACATGCTGATTTTCAATGCATCTTCGATACCAATATTACCAAGAGAATAGTGTAGCAGGGAATCCTGCTTTATTTCTGCAGTTATATTGTATTTATCACCTGTGCTATCAGTTTGGATAGATTTTTTACAGGCAAATAAGCTCAAGACAGCAAGTAGTACACAACCTATATATTTCTTCATGTTTTTTTTATATTGACAACAACTACACTGGTGTCGTTGCATCAGCTTTATTCAATTATTTCTTCACATCCATTAGCACACAACAACATTAATATCCCGGCGAGGTTTTTTAAGCCTTTATTGGTCTTTCACTTACCCACATAGAATGTTTACAAAACTAAAAAAAAGCCGCCGGTGTTGGTGTTTGTACTGATGGTTTTAGTAGCCTGGCAATCACCAACATCAGTTTAGAGATATACTCCATTTATTTAAGCCGTTGGCAAAGTTAGTAAAGAGAGGGAAGTTTTATTTCTCATTAGTTCATAATTGTGTGCTGGTTGTTGGTGATTGCTATGCAGCATACCAGCCGCACAAACACCAACAACGGCGAGGAAATTATTTTTTTGATTTGTATTCACCACGATAACCCATAAGAAAAGCGAAAGGTGCAAGTATCCAGTATAGAATTACTTGTAATGTCCAGGGAGGATTTATTAATCGAAGGTCGTTCTTATATTTAAGTCCCATTAAGGATACTTGAAAAAAATCAGGCATTCCCTTCTCGCTAAGTTTTCCATCTTTTGCCAAGGCAAAAAAACTTGCGAAAAAGCCGTCAATAGTCAGTGCGGGTTTGAATTCTGCAATGTAATGAGCATCCGTGTCGCCAGAGTTCCAAAAATGATGTCGCACATTAGGGGGAATACTTATGGTCTCCCCTGCCTTTATTGTATGCTCTTTACCGTCAATTGAAAAAGTGCACGAACCTGAAATCATTTTGGCAAAACTTTCTTGCTTAGGGTGAATGTGTTCAGGTTCTTTCACTCCTGTCGGTGGACTTACACATTCGATTTGCAGAAGTTCTCCGTTTGTCTCAGCAGCAGTTTTTAGAAAAACCATTGTCTGACCTGTTCTTGGGTTTGAGATTTTGTCGCCTTGTTTAATCATTGTCTTATGTATTTTATGTTGTCAAAAGTAATTACAAAATTAAAATTACGCACTGTCATTTTAGGGTTACCGCTAACGAGCGGGTATTGCCGATGGTGGGGAATTAGAATTCCGTCCGCCGGAACTGCTGCCTGGCTTTTTGATAAAGTTAAATATTAAGAACTAAAGCTTGGCTTTATTCGTCGAGCCCCGAACCACAGCACAACAGAATTGCCGCTGCCGATTGCTTCAATGTCCAGCACCACTATTGGCAATACTTTTGTTGGCAGCCGTATTTTTGTCCCGAGTTAAATTGAAATACGTCATATTGTATTTGAATTTTTGTCCGGTCGTCATTGAAACATCTCCAAGATGTGAGTTATCGCAGCTTGTTGTTTTAATAATTTGAATTGTCAAAATGCGACTACCTTTTTTCTTTTGTTTTTCCAATACTACACCGCTTACAAAACAACGGTTACTATTGTCAACAGGTGCGGTATAGTTCAAAAATGCTAACGAATAAGTTGTTGAAGTAGCTTGAGATTTTGAGAACATTACATTTACTGTATCACCAAGTTTTATTGTCTTGTATATTTTGTTGTGTTGGTCTTTTTCAGCCTGAACTTTGTCCCAGTAATCTTGATAGTACTTAACTTGTTCGTCAAGGTCGACTTCTTTACCGTTTAAATACCTATGGAAAGATGTTAGAATAATTGAAGACATATCGTCTGGATGGGAAATGCCAATAGATTTAAAAAAATCAACAAGGTCATTTTTCCCTTTCCATAAATCCCATCCATTTCTAATATACAATCCCGTTCCGAAATGTAGTCTTGATACTGCCTGTCGTTCTGGTTCAATCTTGAAACTGTCTTTGTCAGCTTTGCTCCAAGTACAAGCCAGATATGATACAGCGTCGTCTAAGTCTTTAGGCACATAATCTTTCGGGTACGTGTCACAATTTGTCTGGGCATTAACTGTCCCAATACACAATATTAGAATTGAAAGTAGGTACTTCATAATATGGCTGCCAACGGGAGTTTGTGAAAAAACCTCGTTGCTGCCTATCAAATATACACACTATGTTAATTACTTAAATTGTGTATAGTATTTGTGAGTATAAGTCATGCAATACATACAAGGCAACAGCCGTCATCAAACTTATTTCAGCACACTCGAAAACCAGGTGGGTGCTGATAATCCCGTCAGGCTTATCGATGGTTTTGTAGATAAGCTTCATTTGCAAAAGTTAGGCTTTACCAAAACCGTTCACAGCAGCGAAGGGCGCCCTCCTTATGCACCTGCTGTACTTTTAAAACTGTACCTATATGGCTACCTTAATAAAATACGCAGCAGCCGCAAATTAGAAAAAGAATGCAGCCGCAATATAGAATTACAATGGCTGCTTCAAAACCTGACGCCCAACTACCATACCATTGCCGACTTTCGCAAAGTACATGCAGCACCGTTGCAATCCATGTTCCGGCTGTATGTTCAATTCCTTGGAGATGCAGGCCTGCTGGGTAAAAGCACTATTGGTATAGATGGCAGCAAGTTTAAAGCCGTTAACAGCAAAAAAAATAATTACAATCAAAAGAAGATAGATAAGCACCGGCAGTTTATTGAAGATAAGACTGCAAAATATCTGCAGGAACTTGATGAACTCGATAAAGAAGAAAATACTAACGGTACCGGTGACTTGCAAATAAAAAAAGAAAAGATAGCCCAGGGACTTGCCAAACTGAAAGAACGTACCATAAAATACGATACACTACAAC
>JBBQEA010000279.1:0-6032 GCA_038320245.1 Chitinophagales bacterium
TACATTACTTTTCCGGGTATGCTATCGTACCTGGCTGGTATCTGGATAATTAATTTAAATTACTGGGGCTGTAACCAGTACATTACACAACGTGCGCTGGGTGCCGATTTACAAACGGCCCGTACCGGTATTTTGTTTGCCGGATTTTTAAAATTACTAATGCCGCTAATAGTTATGTTACCGGGTATTGCTGCATTTGTTTTATACAAAAGCGGTCATTTATCACAATTGGTTGGCGGTAAAGATGGTGCCTATTCTGCGGTGCTTACTTTTTTACCTACTGGTTTAAAGGGCTTATCAGTTGCTGCATTAACTGCTGCCATTGTTGCATCACTTGCAGGAAAAGTAAATAGTATCTCCACCATCTACACATTGGATATTCATAAAAAATATTTCCATAAAGAAGGCAGCGAAAAATCACAGGTATACACAGGCAGGATTGCAGTTTTTGCTGCAATGATATTGGCAGTTATATTTACCTGGGATGATTTATTAGGTATTGGCGGAAAGGGTGGGTTTACATTTATACAACAGTACACCGGTTATATAAGCCCCGGTGTATTTGCGATGTTTATTCTCGGAATGTTTTGGAAACGAACTACAGGCGCAGCAGCTATAGCGGGGCTGCTTACCGGATTCGGATTGTCCATTCTGTTTAATGAGTTTGCTCCACAATTATTTGGCAACGATACGCTGTTATACACAGCTTATCATACAATAAAAAATGGTAAAGATGTTTTTGTAATTCCATTTCATATCTGTATGGGATTGTCTTTTATGTTTACCATAATTGTGATGGTTGCAATGAGTATGGCTGGTCCAAAAGTAAATCCAAAAGCATTTGAATTAGATAAGGAAATGTTTAAACTAAAGCCACAAACCACCGCATTAATTGTGATAACCTTATTAATCATATTTGCGCTGTATGTTAAGTTCTGGTAGTTTTTAACAAAGAGGTATAGACTATATTTTATCATTGATTTTTTCCAAAAAAAGTATACAAAATTCATGAGCCTTTATACAAAGCAAAAGCGGTTTTTATTTGCTGTTGATTGTATCATTTTTGGCTACGATGGACAGGAGTTAAAGCTATTGGTAATACAACGAGGCATTGAGCCTTTAAAAGGAAAGTGGAGTCTTGTAGGAGGTTTTGTAAAGGAACATGAAAGTGCAGAGGATGCTGCCTCCCGGTTGTTGAAAGACATGACAGGGCTGGATGGTTTGTACATGGAACAATTGCATGCTTTTACAGCCGTAGATAGAGATACAGAAGAAAGAACCATTTCCATTGCTTATTCCGCCTTAATTGATATTCAAAAATACAAGCAGCAAATAAATGAAAATTATCATGCCGCCTGGTACCCAATAAATGAATACCCGGGGCTTATTTTTGATCACTCAAAATTTGTAGAACTGGCTAAAGAAAAACTTCGGTACAAAGCAGCACTGCATCCATTGTTATTTGAATTGCTCCCACCAAAATTCACCATGCCGCAGTTGCAGAATCTTTACCAGTGTGTGTACAATATTGAATTTGATAAAGGTAATTTTAATCGTAAAATATTATCCACCAACTTGCTGTTAAAGCTGAAGGATAAGGATAAGTTAAACTCGAAAAAAGGAGCGTTTTATTACAAAGTAAATTCTAAAAGATATAATGCTGATTTCAATTCTTTTTTGAATTTTGTCCCAACACAATACCTCAAGAAAAAAGTATAGAAATATAATAAATACTTGCATAATGAAAAACCAAATAAAGAAAAGTACAAAACTAATAATGATATTTTTGGGTGTTGTAAATATTGTATTTGCCCAGCAAAATATAATATCGCTCAATACAGATGAGGCAAAGTATGTTATCAGCAAAAATATTTACGGTCATTTTGCAGAGCATTTGGGGCATTGCATTTATGATGGTTTTTATGTTGGGGATACCTCTAGAATCCCCAACACAAATGGCGTTAGGAATGATATTATTGATGCATTAAAAAAATTGAAAATCCCTAATCTGCGCTGGCCGGGTGGCTGCTTTGCAGATACCTATCATTGGAAAGATGGTATTGGGCCTAAAGATAAAAGGCCATCCATGGTAAATAAATGGTGGGGTGGTGTTACCGAAGACAACAGTTTTGGTACACATGATTTTTTAAACATGTGCGAATTATTGGGTGCAGAACCTTACCTCTCCGGCAACGTAGGAAGTGGCACGGTACAGGAGCTGGCCGATTGGGTGCAGTACAGCAACTTTAATGGCAAAAGCCCCATGAGCGATCTCCGTAAACAAAATGGCAGGGCAGAACCATGGAAAGTAAAACTCTGGGGTATTGGTAATGAAGCCTGGGGTTGCGGTGGAAATATGAAGCCAGAATATTATGCAGATGAATACCGCAAATATGCAACATTTATTTCCGACTGGGAAAATACCGGTGGCTTAATGCGTATCGCCTCCGGCGCAAGTGATGCAGATTATAACTGGACGGAAACCTTGATGAAAAATATTCCGTTGAATATGCTGGGCGGCGTGGCCATGCATCATTATTCTGTATTGGACTGGAATAAAAAAGGGGCAGCAATTGAATTTAGTGAAGCACAGTATTTTGGTATTATGAAACAGGCTTTGCTGATGGAAGAACTGGTAACCAAACATGCTGCTGTAATGGATAAGTACGATCCGCAACAAAAAATTGCGCTGGTGGTAGATGAATGGGGTGGTTGGTACGATGTTGAAAAAGGAACTAACCCAGGGTTCTTATATCAGCAAAATACCATCCGGGATGCCATGATTGCAGGGGTAACCTTAAATGTTTTTAATAACCATGCCAACCGGGTAAGGATTGCAAATTTGGCTCAATGTGTAAATGTGTTGCAGGCAGTTATTCTTACCAATAAAGAGAAGATGATTCTTACGCCTACCTACCATGTTATGGAAATGTACAATGTGCACCAGGATGCTACAATGCTTCCGGTAAAAATAATTTCAAACGATTACACATTTGAAAATGAAAAATTACCTGCTGTATCTGTATCAGCATCTAAAGATAAAAATGGCCTGACACATATTTCGCTGGTGAATATTGATGCTTCCAAATCGCAGGATATCAGTATCCATATAAATGGAACAAAATATACAGCTGTATCGGGAAAAATTATTACCTCTAAAAAATTACAGGATTATAATTCATTTGATGAGCCCAATAAAATACAGCCGGTGGTATTTAATGATACAAAATTATCGGGCAATTTATTGCAGGTAAAATTGCCTCCATTTGCTGTTGTGATGCTTACGCTAAAATAAAAATTATACAATCATCATTATGAAAAAAAATTATCGTTGGGGCATATTAGGCGCAGGCAGAATTGCTGAAAAATTTTGTACCGCATTAAATTTTGTAGAAGGGGCAACCGTATATGCAGTTGCTTCACGGGATATTGAAAAGGCAAAAGCCTATGCATCAAAATTTAAGGCAACTAAATTTTATGATAATTATGAAGACCTGATGCAGGATGATAATATTGACATCATCTACATTGCTACACCACATGCGTTTCATTATGAACAAACCATGGCTTGTTTAAAAAAAGGAAAACATGTATTGTGTGAAAAGCCAATGGCACTTAGCTACAGGCAAACAGCTGCAATGATAAATGCGGCAAAAGAATACAAGGTGTTTTTAATGGAAGGAGTGTGGACTGCCTGTATGCCATTCATTGGAAAAATTAAGGAATTAATTACCGCTGATGTTATTGGTAAACTGCAATATGTATCAGCCGATTTTGGGTTTAACACACCGGTAGATTTGGAAGGCAGGTTATACAATAAATCGTTAGGTGGTGGCTCCATGATGGATGTGGGAATTTATCCGCTATTCTTTGCAACCTTGCTGCTGGGTGAACCATCATTGGTGAAAGCAGCGTATAAATTATCTGTAACAGGAGTAGACGAATACATAAACGTTGTATTGCAATATCCGGATGGCGAAGCGGCTCATCTGTTATCCAGTATTCATTTTAACACGGCCATTGAGGCAGAAATTGTTGGTACAAAAGGCAGGATAAAAATTAGCAATCCGTGGTTTAAGGCAACTGATTTCACTCTTTATTTAGAAGATGATAAAGTGCAAAATTTTTCAATGCCGCATATGAGCAATGGCTTTGAATATGAAATAGAAGAAGTGATGAATTGCCTTGACAAGGGTTTGTTGGAAAGTGAAAAGATGCCGCATCAGTTAACGTTATTGATCAGTAAAATAATGGAAGATGTTTTGATGCAGGGGGGAGTTGTGTATGAACAGAGTTGAAAGCAAAGGATCCGTTAGATTTATACCATTTTGAACAACCATTAAAAAATGAAAATACACACACAACTAAGTATCTGCTTCGGGATAGTATTTGCAATACAGTTATCATCCTGTAACAACCAAACAACTGCAAAAACGGAAATAAAAAAAGGAATTACAAAAGTAGTCTGGGGTAATGCTGATGGCAAAGAAGTGTTTTTATACACGCTCGTAAATGCAACAGGAACAACAGTAAAAATATCCAACTATGGCGGCACCCTTACATCGTGGATGTCAAAAGATAAAAATAACACTGCATCTTCTATTTTACTGGGCTTCGATAGTCTGAGTGGCTATCTGGCCAAGCCACCCTATTTTGGTGCATTGATTGGCCGCTATGGCAACCGGATTGCCAAAGGAAAATTTTCTATTGATACCAGCGCATATATATTAGCAACCAACAATGGCGCCAATCACCTGCATGGTGGTAATAAAGGCTTTGATAAAGTTGTGTGGGATGCTGCTGTTGAAAATGACAGTACTCCCGTTTTGTTATTAAGTTATTTAAGCAAGGATGGAGAAGAAGGTTACCCGGGAAACCTGCAAGTGAAAGTTAGGTACACTTTAACAGACGATAATGAATTAAAAATTGAATATGACGCTGAAACAGATAAAGCAACAGTTATCAATCTTACCAATCATGCTTATTTTAATTTAACCGGCGATGTTAGCAATACCATACTCAATCATACATTACAAATAGATGCAGATAGCTACACTCCGGTTGATAGCGGTTTAATTCCTACAGGTCAAATAAAATCAGTGAAGGGCACTCCATTTGATTTTACAAAAGCGGAGAAGATAGGCCTTAGGATCGATTCTGTAAAAGGAGGCTATGACCACAATTTTGTGTTGAATAAAAAAGCTGCAGAGTTGTCACTAATTGCTTCTCTATCAGAAGAAAAAACCGGCCGTGTATTGCAAATATTTACTACTGAACCTGGGTTACAATTTTACTCAGGCAATTTCTTAGATGGCAGCATTAAAAGCAGCAGTGGAAAGCCAATCAATCAACATACCGGTTTATGTTTAGAAACACAGCATTTTCCAGATTCACCCAATCAACCAACATTTCCAAGTACAATACTAAAACCTGGACAAAAATATCATACTGAAACTGTATACAAATTATCAGTAAACAAATAAAGCCGGTGAATGGTCAATAGTAAACGCTGAATAGTGGATTGTGTATATTCCGTTCTATTAGTATTAAGCTGTTTGATAAGATGCAAAAAGTTGAAACCCGTAAACCATTATTTTAATTTAAAGAAATAAACATCGATGAAAATTAAAGCGACCGCATTTTTATTTGATTTGAATGGAACCGTAATTGATGATATGAATTATCATGCAGAAGCCTGGTTTGATATACTGAACAACGACCTCGGCGCCGGCCTTAGCCGGGAAGAAGTAAAAGTACAGATGTATGGAAAAAATGACGAATTATTAATCCGGATTTTTGGCGAAAATCATTTTAGCCAGCAGCGGATAAAAGAATTGTCAATAGAGAAGGAACGGCGTTACCAGCAAGCCTATCTTCCCCAACTTAAACTGATAGATGGCTTACAACAATTGTTGGATCAATCAAATGCTGCCGGCATTAAGATGGCCATTGGTTCGGCTGCTATTCCGTTCAATATTGATTTTGTATTAACCAATCTTCAATTGCATAAATACTTTCCGGTAGTGGTAAGT
>JBBQEA010000280.1:0-6016 GCA_038320245.1 Chitinophagales bacterium
AACATCCTGTGCTTTTGCAAAAAACGGTAAGCCGGCAACGCCAGTTAAAATAGCGGCAAACAAAAATTTTTTCATGATTGATTTATTTAAATACGAAATATTTAGTAGTCCAAAACTACTGGAAATAATTTAATTACGAAATGTTTCGCAGATATTTTTTTGGCTTTAACAAAACTTTTATTTTATGACTATTTTCTGGTGGGTATAGCTTCTATATCGGCGTTATTACAACAATAATTTCACCTGTTCAATTACTTCCTTTAGCTGGCTGATGTTTTGTCCGCCGGCAGTAGCCAGGTTTTTTTGGCCCCCGCCGCCGCCTTTTATTAAAGGTGCTACTTGTTCCTTTATAATTTTTACTGCATCCAGATTTTTGGCAGCAACTACTGTATCGGCAATGCCGATAGCAACATAGGCCTTACCGTCAATATTGCTGCACAAAACAATTACATGATCGTGTAAATGATTTTTAAGATCGGTACATAATTTTTTCAATGCATCTGCACTACTAACTTCCACCTGTTCGCCCACAAAAGAAACGTTGTTGATGATTTCATCTTTTTGTAACAGCTCGTTGCGGATACCCACTAGCTGCCTTGCTTCCAGACTTTCGATGCGTTTTTTATATTCAGCATTTTCGGCCTGTAAATATTCAATTGATTTAACAGCGTCTTTGCTGTTTTTGAGTGTAGCATTAATAGTACGAACCAATGAAAATTGCTGGTTGATTAATTCTTCGGCAGCCTTTCCACTTACCGCTTCTATTCTTCTTACACCGGCTGCTACGGCACTTTCGCTTTTTATTTTAAATAGGCCAAGTTGGCCGGTAGCACCTACATGCGTGCCTCCACATAACTCGATGGAATATTTGTCGTCCATTATTACAACCCTCACCGTATCACCATATTTTTCACCAAACAAAGCCATAGCGCCCAATGCAATGGCCTCATCTTTGTGCATTGATTTTATTACAACCGGAATATTTTCTCTTATTTTTTCATTCACCAGTTTTTCAACTACAGCAATTTCTTCATCCGTTACTTTGGCAAAATGACTGAAATCAAATCGCAGATGCTCTTCGTTTACCAGGCTTCCTTTTTGTGCCACATGCTTACCCAGCACATTGCGTAAGGCCGCATGCATCAGGTGGGTAACACTGTGGTGAACAGTGATTTCATTTCTACGGGCTGCATTTACTTTGGCTGTAACCTTGGTATCAATTGTTGCAGGCAGGCTATCAGTAAAATGTATAATGAGGTCGTTTTCTTTTTTTGTATTGGTTATTTCTATTACCTCGTTTCCAAATGCTACAGTGCCTGTATCACCCACCTGTCCGCCACTTTCAGCATAGAACGGAGTGGTATCCAACACTAACTGGTATTGCTCTTTTCCTTTGGCCGTTACCTTTCGGTACTTAATTACTTTGCTGCTTGTTTCAAGGGTATCATAACCAACAAACTGGTTGCTGGCATTATCAATGAGTGTAATCCAATCTTCAGTTTCTAATGATGTGGCAGCACGACCTCTCTCCTGTTGCTTTTTTCTTTCCTCTTCATACCCTTCTTCATCAACCGTTAAATTATTTTCCAATGCTATCAGCTTGGTTAAATCTATTGGAAAGCCATACGTATCGTTTAGTTCAAACGCACTTTTGCCATCAATTTTTTGGGTAGATTGAGAAGCAGCAATTACATCTGCAATTCTTTTAAGGCCTTTGTCCAATGTTCTCAAAAAGGCTTCTTCTTCTTCCTTAATTACCCTGCTAACAAAATCCTGCTGTTGTATCAATTCCGGAAAAACATGTTCAAACTGCTTTGCAATTACGGGCAACAATTGAAATAATAATGGTTGCTTGTAATCCAGGTAAGAATAGTAATATCGAACCGCCCTGCGTAAAATTCTTCTTATTACGTAACCAGCACCAGTGTTGGAAGGTAGCTGTCCATCGGCAATGCAAAAACTAATGGCACGGATATGATCTGCAATTACCCGAAAGGCAATGCTTTCTTTACCCCCTTCCCCTGTAATAGCGTTATTGGCATTGTATTTTTTTCCCACTATATGCTCAGTTGCTTCAATCGTCCCAGTAAAAACATCTGTATCGTAATTACTTTGTTTGCCTTGCAGAACCCTTACCAGTCTTTCAAAACCCATACCTGTATCCACATGCGTAGCAGGTAGCGGCTCCAGGCTGCCATCTTTTTTTCGGTTGTATTGGATGAATACATTGTTCCATATTTCTATTACCTGCGGATGATCTTTGTTTACCAACTCTCTTCCGGGCACAAGGGCTCTTTCGTCATCCGGTCTGCAATCCACATGTATTTCTGAGCATGGCCCACAGGGACCTGTATCACCCATTTCCCAGAAATTGTCTTTTTTATTCCCAAAAACAATTCTATCGGGATGTACAAATTTTTGCCACTCCGCCAGTGCTATTGTGGAGGCTGGTAAATTTTCCTTTTCATCTCCTTCAAAAACGGTTACGTACAAACGATCTTTTTGGATACCGTATACTTTTGTAAGCAACTCCCAGCTCCAGGCAATGGCATCTACTTTAAAATAATCGCCAAAGCTCCAGTTGCCCAGCATTTCAAACATGGTATGGTGATAGGTATCAACGCCAACTTCTTCCAAATCGTTGTGCTTGCCACTTACCCGCAGGCATTTCTGTGTGTCGACTGCTCTTTTATAGGGTGCAATTTTATTGCCGAGGAAATAATCTTTAAACTGGTTCATACCTGCATTGGTAAACAATAAAGTGGGGTCGTCCTTTAATACAATGGAGGCTGAGGGTACAATGGTATGTCCTTTAGATTGGAAGAAATCGAGAAACTGTTGACGTATAGCTGCACTCGTCATCATGGTTTGAAATGTTTTTGGGTTGATTTTTGAGATTTATCCATCTATATTTGTAATCGTTGAAATATAGCGGTGGCAAAGGTAAGGAAGAAAGGCCTCCCTGCCTCCCTGCAGAGGAGGGTAAAAGATGCAGCGGGTGGGATCTCTATATGGTAGACAAAGCTCAATAATGATATACTCTACAAGTGCGATTATTTATTCTCTTACTTAAATGGATAAATAACAAAATCATATTTGCAAATGCTGCTAATTAGTAATGCAAAGCCGGGCTCAAAAACGATATATCCATTGATAATAATCAGCAATGCTGTTTAGCGACTTGATGCATGAAAAAAATTAAATACTTCTATAACACCAATACACTTCGCTACGAAAAACTGGTTACGCCATTTAGAGTAAAGCTGCTGAGGATTTTTGGTTTTCTTTCTGCTTTGCTGGTGAGCTCTGCACTGGTTATATGGTTGTACACTAAATTTATTCCTAAACCTACCGATACCGAATTAAAGCTAAAGTATGATTTGATGAAGGAAAATTATAGTACGCTTTCTAATAAAATTGGCTCGCTGCAACAACAGATGGCTGAGCTGGAAAAACGTGACAATGAAGTGTACCGTTCCATTTTTGAAGCCAACCCTTTGCCGGATAGCGCAAGGGCAAAGCTTACAGAAAATAAAAAAGAAGTTGAAAAAGTGAGTGTGATGAGTGATGACCAATTGACTACTGATATTGCCTCAAGACTAAACAATATTAGCGCCCGGATAAATTACCAGCTAAAAAGCTATGGCGATATTGAAAAACTAATTAAAAACCAGGGTAACAAACTAAACAGCATTCCTGCAATACAGCCAGTTAGCAATAAAGAACTTACCCGAATTGCAAGCGGTTTTGGCATGCGGATTCATCCCATTTACGGCATCGCCAAAATGCACAACGGCCTTGATTTTACTGCGCCGCAAGGCACCCCCATTTATGCTACTGGTGATGGTATTGTTACTGCAGCAGGTGGTGGTACCGGCACCGGCAATCATGTTATTATTAACCATGGATACGGCTACGAAACTGAGTACATGCATATGGTACGTATAAAGGCAAGAGATGGCCAACGTGTAAAACGAGGCGAAGTAATTGGTTGGGTTGGCAACACCGGCGCAAGTACCGGTCCACATTGTCATTATGAGGTTCATATTAACGGAAGGCCGGTAGACCCTGTTTACTTTTTCTTTAATGATTTAAATGCAGAACAATACGACCGTTTGCTGAAAATCGCCGCTACGGGTAGTGCCAAGAGTTTTGATTAGGCTTGTTTTAAAAATGGTTTTTAACGCACCTCAGCTAAGTTCCCTTTATATCTTTTTTTACGGGAAATTGCCTTATCAATTAATACATACAATCATTTACCAAACGGATTTTCTATTTCTTTTCAGTAATAGAATGAATATCGGCAGTTGTAATTTTCCAATCTCCTTTATCCGTTTTAATCCAGTTTACGGTATACACGCCTGAGGGTTTAGCCACTACTGAATCATTTACAACTGCATCAAATTCATATTTACCGGTATAGCCTGCCCTGTCTGTACCAGTCCATTCCTGTATGGTTGTGCTTTTAAAATTTTTGACCATATTTATGTTTGGATGTATCCACTGCGTGGCAATTTCATTGGTGGTTGTTCCAATAAAATTATCATCTATCAACAATGCATCTGCAGTAAATAAATTGCTTACTGCAGCAGAGTCGTGGTTATTCCAACTGTTTCCCCAGTTTGCAATTAAGGAGTCAACAGGTGCTTTTGCAACAACAGTTTTTAGTGTTGGCTGGGTGCAGGAAAATAGTACTACTGCAAGTACTGAAAGTGAAAATGTTATTTTCATTTGTTGGTTATTTTTTTGTGGTTTATAAAATAGCAATATAGCCGTTACTGGCTCAACTTTATTTTACGGCAAATCTGGTTACCTTGTTATCCTTGTATTGAATAAACATGTTCCCCGAATCTTTGATACCATACTTGTACCCTTTTTTATAATTAAAACGTCCTATTTCTTTGCCCGTTTCCAGGTTCATGGCAATTACTTCATCCTCGGTACCCAGGTAGTACAAATGTTCTCCGTATGTATCCGAGTAATCCATCAAAGCATCTTTTGCTTTAAAAGTATATTGCATCATTCCTTTGGTATTAAATGCGGCCAACCCATCTTCTCCCAATACCATTATCTTATCATTTGAATTAAAAAGATATTGTGCTTTACCCACTTTTGATTCCTTAAGTTTTACGTCGAATGCTTTTTCGCCAGTAGCAGTATTCATGGAATAAAGGCTGTTTTCATCAGCAACAATTAATTTGTTATCGGTCACCAACATATTGGTAATTCTGTCATCAAATTTTTCTGTTTCCCATTTTAGCTTTCCGGTTTCTACATCAAAGGCTTTTAGGCCAAAGGGACCCTGCCATTTCCATTTGCTGAAAAAGCCCCCACTGTCATCGCCCTGTATGTTGGTAAAGCCCCCAATTTGCGCTATCAACATGCCGTTGATAAGGGTGAGCGATGGTATAATAACTTTGCGACCATCAATGGGCGTTTCCCAAATAAGTTTGCCTGTTTCTATATCATATTTCTTAAGCGATTTATCCCGGCCTTTTTCAAAACTGGCTAAATAAATATGTTGTTTTGTAAACAATGGTTCGGCTACTGCATTGTACAATTGTGATGAACCGCCAAGGCCACGATTTAATGAAAGATCGAATTCAACTTCCCATAGTTTATTACCGTTGCTGAGGTCAAAAGCCATTAAGCCATCCATAATGATAAAAGCCTTATTATCCTTTACCAGCAAATCAACCAATACGCTGCTTGAACCTATTCCTTTTTCAATACCTACTGTTGCCCAATCGAATATTGAAAAGCTTTTTCCGGCAGATCTCTTTATCTCTACCACACCTTTTATAACGGTATTCCAATTTACTTTTGCTGTATTCAAATCGATACAAACCAGGTTATTTTTTAATCCGGATCCTATGGCCTTTAAAGAATTTACCTGGTAAGCAAATACCAATAACTGGTTTGTTTTTTTAAGATAAGCATAGCGGCCAATTACGCCTTTAATGCCATCTACAGTTCCTTTTTCCTGGCCCGTTTTTTCATCAATAAGTGTGAGCCC
>JBBQEA010000281.1:0-5992 GCA_038320245.1 Chitinophagales bacterium
ACAGGATATTGGTAGAGTATTATTGAATTTATATAATAATGCGTTTTATGCGGCCCCCCTGCCCCCCAAAGGGGGGTTCAAAGATCCGGATCATAAACATGAGCCAACTGTTTGGGTAAGTACAAAGAAAGACGGTAACAATGTTTTTATTTCTGTAAAAGATAATGGTCCGGGCATTCCCCAAAATATTGTTGACAAAATCTTCCAGCCATTCTTTACCACTAAACCCACTGGACAGGGAACAGGCTTGGGATTGAGCTTGAGCTATGATATTGTGAAGGCTCATGGTGGAGAAATAAAAGTAGAGACGAGCGAAGCTAAAGGGTGTGTCTTTATTGTTCAATTACCTGAAACTTGAATCATTCAAATCCCATAAATCGTAGATAGTCCGGATTTTTCGGGGATTTGACAAGTTATCAATTTGTAAACGTGTATGGCAGGTCGTGATAGGTAAAGGATAAAAGTGTGAAAAAGGAGAAGGATTTAATTAAAATGCTTTAAAAATATTTTTATATGAAATTTCTTATTTTTTGTGTAATGCTTACTGCAGAAATGGTTTCTTCAGTTAATGGACAAAACAAGAAAACTGATAGTATCAGGTATTTTCTGGGAAATATACAGGCAGATACCAATAATGTAAATCTTTTACTTAAATACTCTGAAGCGATTACATTTTTCAATCCTGATACAGGGTTGTTACTTGATCAGAAAGCGCTAAAACTTGCAAGGGAAATACATTATTTAAAAGGGGAAACAGGGGCATTAAATAATTACGGAGAAGATTTACATTTTTTAGGAAATTATCCTGAGGCATTTAAATCACAATTTGAAGCCCTTGAGCTTAACAGGCAAGAAAAGGATGCTTATGGTGAAGCAATGACACTCGGCTACATCGGAATTCTTTATAATGATATTGGTGAATATAGAAAAGCTATCCAGTATTTACTTCCTGCTGTAACTATCTACGAAAAATTACCGGGAAAATTTAAAGGAGCTTTTGTTCTTTCCAATTTGGGTGATTCGTATATCTTTTTTGGCATGAAAGATTCGGCTTTGTTTTATATCCGGAGAGCTTATGAAAAATTTGGCACGCAGGACCGTTTTCATTTGTGGTCATTTGTACTTGGGCACATGGGAAAGATATATGCTGAAATAGGAGAGAACGATTCTGCCTTAAAGTTTTACCATGATGAAATTATCAACTGCCGGATTTCGAACGACAAATTAAACCTTAGCATGGCGCAGAAAGATATTGCTGATGTGTATCAATCTGCCGGGCAATATGATTCCAGCCTTTATTATGCCCGACATGCCTTTGCCACTGCTCAAAGCGTGCCTCTTAAACGGCAGATGCTTCAGGCAAGTGCGTTATTGGCCGTTTTATATAATAAAATTCATAATCCTGACAGTGCCTATGTTTATCTGGACATAGCTGCAGCGTTCAAGGATAGTTTATATGGCCCCGAAAAATTCAGGCAGTTGCAGGTATTAATGCTTAATGAACAACAGCGGCAACAAAGCCTCATTCAACAGAATGAGCATTTCAGGGATAGGATAAAATATATCGCCTTACTTTCCGTATTGGGCATATTTCTGCTTTTGGCGTTTATTCTTATCAGAAATAACCGTCACAAGCAAAAAGCAAATGATTTGCTAAGTAAACAAAAAGCCAAAATAGAAGAGACTTTAACGGAATTAAAATCTACCCAGGCCCAATTGATTCAATCAGAAAAAATGGCAAGCCTTGGTGTACTTACTGCAGGCATAGCTCACGAGATACAAAACCCGTTAAACTTTGTAAATAATTTTTCAGAAGTAAGCAGTGAATTAATAGACGAAATGAAGGGAGAATTAGATAAAGGAGATATTAATGAAGCAAAAGTAATTGCCTCAGATTTAAAACAAAATTTAGAAAAAATTAACCACCACGGTAAACGCGCCGGTGATATTGTAAAAGGAATGTTACAACACTCACGGTCAAGCACAGGTGTAAAAGAACCAACTGATATTAATGCTTTAGCAGATGAATATTTACGTCTCTCCTATCACGGGCTTCGTGCAAAAGATAAATCGTTCAATGCAAAAATGAATACTGATTTTGATGAGAGCCTGTCGGCGGGCGAGGGAGGTGTCGGAAAAATAAATATCATTCCGCAGGATATTGGAAGGGTATTATTGAATCTTTATAACAACGCTTTTTATGCAGTAGCCGAAAAATTGAGGTGTCAGGCTGAGCTTGTCGAAGCCGATGAAGTTTATGAGCCAACAGTTTCAGTAACTACCAAGAAATCTGAAAACAGTGTGTTGATTACTGTTAGTGATAATGGAAACGGTATTCCTCAAAATATAGTTGATAAAATCTTTCAACCATTTTTTACTACAAAACCAACGGGGCAGGGAACAGGATTAGGTTTGAGTTTGAGTTATGATATTGTGAAGGCACATGGAGGGGAGATAAAAGTGGAGACTATGGAGGGAGAGGGAACAGGGTTCATTATTAAATTACCGGTCTGAAGATTGAAAGGAAAAGAATGGACAAATCCGGAATTTAATTCCGGATTTGTCTAAAAATAGTATAATTTTAAAAGATGATTCATCGTACTGCAACCGAAAGGTTAATAAAACTGTCAAAAACATTCCGCAGTGTAGCGGTTGTGGGGCCAAGGCAGAGCGGAAAAACAACCCTCTGCAGGGCGGTGTTTCCTGACAAACCTTATGTTTCATTGGAAAACCCCGACACACTTGAATTTGCCCGCAACGACCCCCGTGGTTTCCTGTCGCAATATAGAAATGGTGCACTATTAGATGAGGTGCAACGTGCGCCACACCTTTTCTCATACCTGCAGCAGGTGCTGGATGAAACAAAAAAGAAAGGGTTATTTATTCTTACTGGATCCAATAATTTTTTATTACAGTCAACTATTACACAAACACTATCGGGAAGGATTTCTTATCTGCAATTATTGCCTTTATCATTGCAGGAACTGACAGATAACAAAAAAATAAAAGCGAACTACTACTGGCATATACTATCGGGTGGCTACCCTGAAGTGATTACAAAAAGAATACAGGCTTCCGACTGGTATGCAGGCTATATAAGCACTTATATTGAAAGAGATGTGCGGCAATTGAAAAATATCAGCAACCTTTCCCAGTTTACTAAATTGCTTCGTCTATGTGCCGGACGCACAGGCCAGGTACTAAACCTTACTTCCTTATCAAATGATTGTGGTATTGACCAAAAAACAGTAGCCGCCTGGATAAGCGTATTGCAAAGCAGTTATATCATTTATTTATTAAAACCTTATCACGGCAACTTCAATAAGCGGGTAATTAAAACGCCTAAATTATATTTTTATGACACAGGAGTTGCCTGTTCTTTGCTTGGAATCACAGTGGCAAAACAAATCGCCCACCATGCGGCTAAAGGCCCGCTGTTTGAAAACATGATAATAAGCGAATTGCTGAAAGAACGTTTTAATAAAGGGGTAACCGATAACCTTTATTACTGGCGTGATAAAACAGGTAACGAAGTGGATGTATTAATTGATAATGCGGGGAAATTAACCGCCATGGAATTAAAAGCAGGCGAAACCATTTCATCCGATTATTTTAAAGGGCTGGATTATTTTTCTTCACTAAACACAAATAAAATTCAACAATTACTGGTATATGGCGGACAGCAGGAACAACAAAGAAGCAATGGCATACTTGTAAAACCATGGAACAAATTATAGTATTTTAAATTAAAAGTGTAAAGCCTGTTTACTATAGCATAGGCATTTAAAAATGCCGACTGCCCAGTTAAATTATTCAGGCGGCAATGAGACTTGCGGACGTGGAAGGACATTTATAATTCAGTTGCCCCTTATTTTAAAATAAAACTTTTTTACATTACTAAAAAGAATAAAAACAACCAAAACGAATGAAACAAAACTTACTATTCCTCCTTCTCCTCTCCCTACTGCAACTGCCTGCCACAGCCCAAATCAACTACACCGAAAAATTTAGAAAAGAACTGGCTGCCCATCCTGCCGAAGATACCTTTCGTGTAAACCGGTTGAATGAATTGACTCTTTCATATGATTTAATGCCAGGCGAGAGAAAAAAATTCTTTACAGAGGCATTAGACATTTCAACTAAAATTGGGTATGAGAGTGGGAAAGCTATGGCGCTGTCTACTCTTGGCATGCTTGAACAATTTCAAGGCGATACAGCACAAGGCGTGAAAATGATGAATGAGGCAGATGCCATTGCTGATAAAAATGGAGACCTCAACTTGAAGGCATTTATACTTTATCGAAAAAGCTATGTTCCAAAGTCACCAAAGAAGCTACAATATAACCTGGAGGCAGAAAAAATAGCAACTCAAATAGGCAATCAAAGGTTATTGTCAATTATAGATTTTGGTATAGGCGAGTATTATTTAACTACGCTTACTGATTATCCAAAAAGCCTTGAATATTTATTAAAAGGCTTAGCTGCTGCCGAGCAGGCTGATGACCTTTTTATGAAGATATCGATATGGAGAGACTTAGGTGGATTATATGCTACTTTGGGAGACCAGGAAAAAGCCTTGCAGTATTTTGGGGAGGCGAGCCAGGCAAATAAACTTTTGAATAATAATAACATTGAATCTAATCTGCAAAATAGCCTGGGCGAAAGTTACCGCCTTAGCGGCAAATACCAGGAAGCCATTAAAGCCTATAAATTAAATGGCCGCTTAACCACAAATGCTGTTTATTTATATCAAAACGAAAGCAACCTGGCAGATGTCTATACCCGTATAGATAGCTTGCCGCAGGCTTTTGCTTATGGTTTTAATTCTCTGGACTCAGCGAGAAAAGCCAGCGATTCATTGATTATGGCCTGGGTATATGGCATCCTTTCCCGTGCCAGCCTTAAAAGCAACCGAGCAGATAGCGCCATTTATTATGCAAAATTGGGCCTTACCTGCGCCATACAAAGTAATAACCTCGAATTTTTGCGGGATAATACATTAGCCCTCGCCAATGCTTATGCGGTTAAAAAAGATTTTGGCGATGCTTACCATTATCACCTGCAATACATTACCTATCGGGATAGTATGCTCGGCGGCCAGATACGCAATAAAACTTCCTTATTAACGTACAATAGCCAGTTAGGTAAAAAAGAAGTAGAGATAGCAGCCCTCAGCCGGCAAAAAAAAGACCAGCAAAAAATATTGTACAGCATCGCCGCTGTGTTGCTGCTAATCTTCCTCTCAGCCCTTTTATTATGGCGCAACAACAGGCAAAAGCAAAAAGCCAATAAACTATTGCAGCAATCATATAATAATGTAGAACAACTCGGTGAGATAGGCCGCAAGGTTAATTCATCTTTAGATGTAAAACAGATTATCGGCACCGTGTACCAAAATGTAAACCAGTTAATGGATGCTGCCGTATTTGGCATTGGTTTATACAATGAGCGTTCGCAGTTACTTGATTACCCTGCCACTTTTGAGCAGGGCGAAGTACTGCCCTTCTATACCAACTCCCTGCAGGATGAAAACCGTTTTGGTGCGGTGTGCTTCAACACCGGTAAGGAGATCAACATTGGTAATTTGGGCGAAGAATATAAAGACCACAGACAGGAGATAGCCACACCACAGCAGGGCGGTCAGCCGGAGTCCATCATTTTTTTACCACTCACTGCCAAAGAAAAAAAGCTCGGCGTAATAACGGTGCAAAGTTTTAAAAAACATGCCTATAGTGATTATCATTTATACATGCTGCGCAACATAGCCAACTACTCTTCCATTGCCATTGACAATGCAGAGTCGTATGAAACGCTAAACGAAACCCTTGGACAGTTGCAGGCTACACAAAAGCAATTGATACAATCCGAAAAAATGGCGAGCCTTGGTGAACTCACCGCAGGCATTGCACATGAAATACAAAACCCATTAAATTTTGTAAATAATTTTTCGGAAGTAAGCAGTGAATTAATAGACGAAATGAATGGAGAATTA
>JBBQEA010000282.1:0-5946 GCA_038320245.1 Chitinophagales bacterium
TATGCTAATTCCTCACCGGCATCAAACCAGGCGTCTAAACCGGAAGCCTTACCGGGGCTAAAGACCAGGATATAGAGAAGCTGACAGGTAATGACCAGTACAAGAAAACAAAATCCTAAATAAAGGCAGATATTTTTTGTACTAACAAGTTTAATTTTAAAAAAACCTGAAATGATAATTCCTGCGATTATTAAAACTATTCCTGTGAGAACAGGGAAGACGATATATTTATGCGCCCATGCAGGAAATGGAGGTAAAATTTCCGGGCGAAAATCTTTGATAATCAGTTGGTGTATCCCTAAAGCAATGATGCCAATGCCATAAAGTGCACGACCTGTTTCAGTAAGTTGTTTCATTAATAGTAGTATTAGAAAAATAATCCCATGCTGCCATAGTGCGTGCCTACGCTACGTGTAGTATTCAGATTCTGCTAATCAATATTACAGATAAAAGTTATAGGATGCTCGGAGATATTATAAAGTACAGAGAGGGGGGCGTCCGCCTGATCTGATTTCGAAGACTAGGGGGACGAATAAAACTTATCGCTCACAAAGAGTTTATTAATTTTCAGTACGCAAATAATTTATTCATTATGAAAAATACGCAAACATCAGTTCTAAGCAACAATGCCTATTATAAATGGATTTTGATATTGATTTTATCAACCGGTTTTTTCGCCCATTCCTTTTCACAAGCAAATAAACAAGCTGCGCCTGATGTGTTGCCTGGAAACGGTCTTAAGCAGTTCAACTTTTTTTATGCAGGCGAAGGCAAAACACGCAACATGCATATCGTGAAAAATGGTAAAATAACCTGGTCATACATAGATACATCAGGCAAAGGCGAGATAAGTGATGCTGTTTTAATGAAGAATGGAGATATTCTATTTGCACACCAGTTTGGTATTACTTTAATCAACCATGATAAAAAAGTGCTGTGGAACTACAATACACCTGAAGGATTTGAAACACACACCGCTCAGCTTATTGGCAAAGACCATGTAGTATTTGTTCAAAACGGAAATCCTGCCAAAGTATTTGTAATGAATATAAAAACCAACAAGGTTGAAAAAGAATTCCCGATTCCTTTTAAAAGTGGTACACATGGGCAAATACGGCATGCGAGGTTAACAGATTCAGGTACGTTACTGATTGCGCATATGGATTTAGGAAAGGTTTACGAATACGATATAAATGGTAAACAGCTTTTATCATTGGATGTTCCGGGTGTTTGGTCGGCAGTGCCCTTAAAAAACGGGCATATTCTGGTAACAAGTACACAAAAGTTTGTAAGGGAACTTACCCGTAATGGAACAATTGTTTGGGAATATTTGCTGGATGAAGTGCCGGGTTATACAATAAAAAATCTGCAATTATCAATACGGCTTGCAAATGGCAATACGCTTATCAATAACTGGTTTAATCAATGGAATGACTCACTGGTTATCAATAATTTACCTGTGCAGGCAATTGAAGTTACGCCTGATAAAAAAATTGTTTGGGCGCTGCGTTCATGGAAAGATCCTGCAAATCTTGGGCCTTCCACTACCATTCAATTGCTTGATAATGCAAACAGCATAAATGAAAATGTTCACTTTGGTGATATAAGATAATATTAAAAACATTATTTTATAAATCGGATTTTAGATTTCTTAAAGACCGGGTGTTGGTGGTTTGCTATCACGCTTTAACTAAGCACAACGCCAAATTTATCTTTTTCAATAAGAACCCCGGAATATTGAAATAAAAATATACTCTCAATGCCTTTTTGATTTAATCCCAAGATCTTTAAGCAAACGAATCGCTGCATTATGCCCGGCACAGCCAATTACCGAGCCGGCGGGATGCGTTCCGGCACTCGCAGAATATACTCCCTGAACAGGTGTTGCGTAGGGCAGGCGGTCAGAAAAACCAAAGGTATTGTCAACATGATGGATATGCCCAAGCGTGATACCAAAATGACTTTCAATTTTCTTTGGATGAAGTGGAAATGTGTCAACAACAAGATCACTGGTACCAGGGGCAAATCGATCGCAAATGGAAAGGAGCTGTTTTACATAACGTTCTTCTTCTGCATCCCAGATTGTACCCTTTAGTTCGTATGGAACCCATTGAACAAACAATGCTGAATTATGATGACCTTCTGCATCCCTGAGTGAGGAATCAACCGTTGTATGTATATACCATTCTATTGAGGGGAAGGGATATAGCCTGCCTTCTTTAACGGCCTGGAATGCTTCCTTAAGACTTTGCATCACATCCTGCTCATCAGGTAAAAGATGGATGGTAGTACCGTATTGCCCGAGATCTTCCGAAAGACAGGTAAATTTCGGAAGTCCCTTCAGTGCCAGGTTAACCTTAAACGTAGAGCCGGGGCGTTTATAGTTTTCAATCCTTGCTTTATATGATGCAGGCAAATGATCAGTTCCGATAAGTGACTGAAGGCGGAATGGATCAGCATTAACTACTACCGCTTTTGCCTGAACCTGTGATTCGTCAGCTAAAGTTACCCCGGTAGCAACGCCGTCACGGATATTAATGGAGCTTACTTTTTTTCCGGTAATAATCTCTGCTCCGGCTTTACGGGCATTATCTGCAAGTAGGGTGGTGATGGTACCCATACCGCCTTTTACAACCATCCATGTGCCATCGCTTCCGGGGAGACGGCACATATTATGAACGAGAAAATTCATACCTGAGCCGGGCGTATCCCAGCTTCCAAAAAGACCTGAAAAGCCATCCGTTACTGCATACATCGCCTTAACCAGGTCACTCTTAAAACCAAAACGGTCTATATATTCCCCCACAGGCTTCCTGCACAAATCTATAAATACATGCCGGAGTTCAGGGCGAACATAACGTTCCGCTGTTTCTTCTATGCTGTATGGTTCCTCCAGCCAGGTAGGCGCAATATCATACCTTATCTTTTCAATTTCTTCTGACAATTTCTGGTTAGCAAGCCAGTCATCTTCAGAAAAAAAAGAAATAAACTGTTTGCGCATTGCATCACGATCAGAGCCAAACAAAAGAAATCTATTTCCGGTAGTTGGCAGAAAATAATGAGGATCGCGTCGAAGTAACGGAATTTCAACACCAAGAGTTCTTATTAGCTCGGGAGGCATTAACCCAAGTAGGTAGGCGCCGGTACTGGTGCCAAGATTGGGCACTTTTGTAAACGGGAACTCTGTTTTGGCAGCACCACCAACCATATCTTTTTCTTCAAGCACCATCACCTTTAAGCCTGCACGGGCAAGCAGTATCGCTGATACAAGTCCGTTATGGCCTGCTCCTACAATAATTACGTCAACAGCTTTCTCCATGAAATCTTATTATACTGATTTGAAAATTTCCAACATATGCCGGAACCGAAGCTAATAAAAAAACTTGTGAGAAAAATAAACCGGTTTTATGGTTAATTATAAAATCAGAAGAATGCATTTTTAGCCTCAGTAGTTGTTCGTCTTTTTCGGAAGCCCAGGCGATCCCCATAACTGGTGCAGATATGCAGCGAAGGGAAGTACCGTTGGCGTATCTGTGCCACTGAAGATAAGGAGCAACTAGCGGTCCGGTAATTAGGTTTATAAAATCAATATTGAGATCACGGAACAAACGATTTTAAAATGTGAAATATTTTTCTGGATAATAAGGGTGGGTGCTTAAACCCGGTGGTCATGAGACCCGCCTTGCGGACAAGCAGCCCAGAAGGGGGACGATAAAAGTTTTAAAATTTACAAGATGAAAAATAGAACAATTAGACTGGCTGAAATGATTTCCTGATGCTGCTTAAATGATTATATTTAGTTAACTACTATGTAATTATTAAACTTCAATTATATGTCATTATCAAAATTCCTGCTGCGGTTAACTAAACCTTGTATAATAATTATCCTCCTTGTATTTTGCAAAGTTGCTGATGGGCAGAACACATCTTACAGTGCCAATACAGTCCCTGTTGGCGGTTCATATAGTACCGCTTTTGGAATTTTCTCTCTCTCATCTAATTCGGGTGTTAATAATTCTGCAAGTGGAGCCTATTCTTTAAGTGCAAATACCAGCGGCCATAGTAATACAGTTCATGGCACATCGGCAATGCGGCTTAACACTACAGGAAGTTTTAATACTGCTATCGGGCACGATGCACTTTATTATAATAACGCAGATAATAATGTAGCTATAGGGTACAACGCCTTGTTTGTTAATAGCGGATCTGATAATACAGCTGCCGGAAGCAACTCACTTTCTGCAAATACTACCGGGTTTTACAATACTGCAATAGGTTCCCAGTCACTCTACTCAAACAATACAGGAAGTGATAATACAGCCCTGGGGCAGGGAACGCTTTCACTAAATACAAGCGGAGCTGAAAATGTAGCAGTGGGCCAGGCATCGCTTAGTTCAAACACTACCGGTTATTTCAATACTGCAGTAGGTGCAAACTCGCTTTACCGGAATACTGCATCAGGCAATACCGGCGTAGGATATAACTCACTTACTTCAAATACTACCGGAGGCTCCAATACCGCAATCGGTCAATATTCACTTGCTTCGAATACTACTGCAAGTCAAAATACTGCGATAGGCCAATCTTCACTTTATTCAAATATTACAGGCGCAAATAATATTGCCATTGGTTATTTTGCCGGTTATAGTACTATCGGCGATGGCAATATTTTTATTGGCAACAATGCCGGCACTAATGAACGTGGCAGTAATAAACTTTATATAGCAAATGATGACAATAAATCCATTATCTATGGAGATATTTCTACCGGGCAAATTTTATTAGGTAATGCGAATCCTACCGGCTATTCATTCAGAGGCAAACGCACCTTAAATGTATTGGGTGGCATTATTGCTGATAGCATGCGGGTTGCCTTAAGCGCCACATGGGCCGATTATGTATTTGATGCGAATTATAAATTACTATCGCTTACTGATGCGGAAAAATATATAAAGGCAAATAAACATTTACCAAATATACCTTCAGCAGAAGAAGTAAAAGCTGATGGTATTAACGTAGCAGAAATGAATACAAAGCTTTTAGAGAAAATTGAAGAATTGTATTTGTATGCACTGCAACAACAAAAACAAATAGATGCGCAGCAAAAACAAATTAACGAACTACAAAGGGAAGTAAAGTAAAATAGGAATGATCGCATTGGCCATTCGTACTGGATTATATGATGTACCTGAAGATTATCATTATTCGTGAGCAAGATTCTATCGGGATGGCACAAACGATTTTGAAATTGGGAAACATTTTTAAGGATAGTATGTGTGGGTGCTTAAACCCGTTGGCCAGGAGACCTGCCTCCCGGACAAGCATGACAGACGGGGCATTACAGACTTTGAGATTTACAAGATGCTAAAGCAGAACATCTACACTGGCGGAAGAAACCTGCTAAGCCAAGTAACATTCAAAATACAAGAAGTGCCTTCGCAAATAATTGAACGTTTAAGACTGAATACTTAACAATTGATAAAAATTTTTCCCGGTTAATTCCTTCACCTCTCCTGGTTTCAAATCCCCTAAGTTAATGTCGCTAATCGATAGCCGGATTAGCCGCAGGCAGCGGTGCCGTGCTGCCAGTACCATTTTGCGCACCTGCCGGTATTTACCTTCCGTTAAGGTAATCAGCAGCCAGGTATGTGGCCAGGCGTCTCTCTTATCTTTTGCATAGGAATAAAAAGTCGTGGGTTCATCTATCCGCTTCAGGGCAGCAGGCTTTGCAATGTAATGTTCAGCATTTTTTATTTTGATGCCGATCCCGTTTTGTAATTGCGCAAATGTTTCCGGAGTAATTTTATTTTGAACCATAACTAGATAATTGCGTGGGTGAGGCGTTTCATCTAAAAATAATAACCGGGTGGCCCGCTTATCCGTAGTTAATAAAAGCAAGCCTTCGGAATCTTTATCGAGCCTGCCAAGCGCATGTGTACCGGGTGG
>JBBQEA010000283.1:0-5922 GCA_038320245.1 Chitinophagales bacterium
ATCGGTTGTATTTATCTTTTTTGCATTAATTTCGGCTTTCAATTAAAAATCAAGAAACTATATTATTATGGCAGAAGTGATACGCATGCCGCTGTTGAGCGATACGATGACCGAGGGAAAGATAATAGCATGGAATAAAAAGGTTGGCGATAAAGTGAAAAGTGATGATGTTTTAGCGGATGTAGAAACCGATAAAGCCACTATGGAAGTAAACGGATATGTTGACGGAACCCTGTTGTATATTGGTGTACCAGCAGGCGAGGCAGCAAAAATCAACCAGATTATAGCTATTGTTGGCAAAGACGGAGAAGATTATAAAGCCTTGTTGGATGCTGAAGGCGGATCGGCAGCAAGCGCACCGGCTGCTGCACCAACTCCAGCCGCAGCAGCAGCACCGGTAGCTGCAGCAAAACCTGCCCCTGCCCCAGCTGCTGCCAGCGCAAAAGTTGAACTACCTGCAGGAGCCAAAGAAATAAGAATGCCACTACTAAGCGATACCATGACCGAAGGCAAAATTGTAGCCTGGAATAAAAAGGTGGGCGACACGGTAAAAAGTGATGATGTACTGGCAGATGTAGAAACAGACAAAGCTACCATGGAAGTAGTTGGATACGAAGAAGGCACACTTTTATACATTGGTGTTGAAGCCGGAAAGGCTGCTAAAATAAACGAGATTATCGCCATTGTTGGTAAACCCGGTACCGATGTAACTGCTTATGTTGCTGCTGAAAAATCGGGCGCAAATGCAGGTGCGGCTACCGACAACCGACCACCGACTACCGAAGAACCGACCACCGAAGAACCAACTGCTGAAATAGTACCGGCAGCAACAGCCAGCAGCGAGCCGGCAACTGTTTCTGATCAACGCATAAAAGCTTCTCCTTTAGCAAAAAAATTAGCTGCTGATAAAGGTATTGATTTACATAAAGTAAGTGGCAGTGGCGATAATGGCCGCATTACTAAAAGAGATGTGGATGGATATGTTCCTGCCGCAGCGCCTGCTCCAACTGCGGCGTCTGCACCTGCTGCTAAACCTGCTGCTGTTGCAGCGGCACCAGCCTTTACCGCTGTTGGTCAGGAAGGACACACCGATGTAGAGTTAACGCAAATGCGCAAGGTAATTGCCCGTCGCCTCGGCGAAAGCAAGTTTACAGCTCCGCACTTTTACCTTACCATGGATATCAACATGGACAACGCCATCCCTGCAAGAGTTGCCATGAACGAAGTAAGTCCGGTAAAAATTTCTTTTAATGACATGGTGATAAAAGCCTGTGCGATGGCGCTTCGTTTGCACCCCGCTGTTAACAGCAGTTGGATGGGCGAATTCATTCGCCAGAACCACCATATCCATATCGGCTCTGCATTGGCGTTACCCGAAGGATTGATCGTTCCGGTTATCCGTTTTGCCGATCAGAAATCACTCTCACAAATTGCTGCCGATGCCAAACAATTATACGGTAAGGCAAAAGATAAAAAGTTGCAGCCTGCAGAATTTACCGGCAATACATTCACTATTTCTAACCTCGGCATGATGGATATCGAACAGTTTACTGCCATCATCAATCCGCCAGACAGTGCAATTTTAGCAGTGGGAGCCATTAAAGAAGTAGTGGTGAAAAAAGGCGAAAGCTTTGGCGTAAATAACATTATGAAAGTAACCCTTAGCTGCGACCACAGAAGTGTGGACGGCGCTGTAGGAGCGGCTTTCCTGCAAACAGTAAAGAAATTTTTAGAGAACCCGGTTACCATGTTGGTGTAACGATGTCGAATATTTTATGTAGAGGCGCTGATAATTTCAGCGCCTTTTTTATTTCTTTTGAGCCGGGGTTTTGAATATATATTTAGCATTGGTGGCGTCGCACTCTTTTACATTTTATCTTTATTGAGCTTTATCTACAGAATAGAAATAATAATATTTTCCACATTTCGGCACACATTCCATTCCCTTTATTACAGGGATTTTTCGTAATTTGCTGTAGTGAAAAAACCTAAGCGGAGGAAATTAAATTATTGTCACTTCTATCAAAGAGATGAGAAAGTTCATCATTAAAAAAAATACTTAGAATCGAACACAAGCATTTATTTGCTACAAATAAATTAGAAACACTTTTATAATAAAACTATTATGTCAAACACTTCAAGTATAGCCCTGCCAATAAGCACTAAACAGGTTTTTGATCTTGCCCAACAACTTCCTGTAAAAGATAAGATTCAATTAATACATTTACTGGAGCAGGAACAATATGCAAATAATATCCCGGAAGAACATAAAAAAATAGTAAGAAGCAGGATTAAAAAATATAACAAAAACCCCGAATTGCTTATTGACGAACAACAGGCTTTGAAAAAGATAAATGCCCTGTAATGCCCCAATACAAAATCAAATATGCCCCGGAAGTATTACAGGAAATAAAACAGATCGTGGAGTATTATAACAGCCTTTCCGCCGGGCTGGGCAACCGTTTTAAGCAACAGCTTCTAGCCGCTATCAAAGCCCTTAAAAACAACCCCCATTACAATTCCTTCCGGTATGATGAAGTACGCCTTGCTGTGGTAGATAAATTCCCGTATGCCGCTCATTATACCGTGGATGGCACGCTGGTCAAAATTCAGGCTGTCCTTGCTTTTAAACAAAACCCCGACAATAACCGGATTACCAGGTTCTAAATTTGCTTTCCTACAGATTTTAAAAAAATTCTCCAAATAGTATTATACCCTTCCATCGTTGACTACAATTAATATCATAAAAAAACCAGCAACATTTTTAAGCATTGCCGGCTAACATTTTATATTTATCACTCCGTAGTACGCAACGTCGCCACCCAACTCACAGGCCCACATTCAGACATTGTTTGGAATAAGAAAATTCACAAAACCAACCAGCATTTCGACACACATTTACAAGCTTTGCCCAACATTTTTTTGTCATCTCCAGTATCGGTAATTCAGTTGGGCTTTGGTTCGGGACGTTCACTGAATTCCCCGTATTCGCAAATACTCGACGTTGGCTGAAATTGAAAAAGCAAAAGTTTACAAAGTTTCGTACTTAATATTGCTATTAAAATATACATTTATATAACAAGCTCGTATAACGAAACTTTAATTTTACAAAACCAAACTTTCGCATTTTTACGAGTTGTATTATATTTTCCCATTAGAGATTGCAGGCCGCTTTTAGGTTAAAAATTCTTAAATTTGACTTATGAAAATTGCGCTTCAATATGTTAATGATAGTGCTGGTAAAATCCAATCTGTTCAGGTTTCGCTTACTGATTGGGAAAAGCTTATGAGTAAGCTGAAAAAATATGAACAAACTCTCAAAATTAAGACGGAACTCAAAGATGCATTTCAAGAAGTAGCTGAGTTAAGAAAATCAAAAGTAAAAAAGCAAACTTTAAAAGATTTTCTTAATGAGTTATAGTGTTATTCCAATTGAAAAATTCAAGAAAGAAGCCAAAAGACTTGTAAAAAAATATCCGTCTCTCAAAAAGGAATTGAGTGCGCTTATCACTATTTTAGAAAGTAATCCAACTACTGGAACTTCATTAGGTAGTAATGCTTATAAAATAAGAATTTCTATAAAAAGCAAAGGCTCCGGAAAAAGTGGTGGGGCAAGAGTAATAACCTATGTAGTTACGGAGGACAATGAAATATACTTACTTACCATTTATGACAAAGGAGAACTCGACACAATAGATGACAATACGCTCCGTAAAATCATCCGAGACATTAAAGCAGGCAAATAAAACATAGTACAACAAAAGTATCCAAAAGCGGGACGGACGGAATGCAGGCTGTCCTTGCTTTTAAACAAAACCCCGATAATAACTGGATTACCAGATTCCAAATTTGATTTCCCACAGATTTTAAAAAAATTCTCCAAGTTATATAATACCCTTGCATCGTTGGCTACACTTTATACCATAAAAAAACCAGTAACATTTTTACGCATTGCTGGCTAACATTTTTTATTTATCACTTCGTATTATTCAACGTCGTCATCCAACTCACAGGCCCACAGGCAGAGATTGCTTGGAAGAAAGCTTTGCTCAACATTTTTTTGTTATCTAAAGCATTTGTAATTCCGTTATGCTTTGGTTCGGGACGTTCACTGAATTCTCTGCATTCGTAAATACTCAAGGTTGGCTGAAATTAAAAAAGCGAAAGTTTACAAAGTTTCATATTTAATATTGCTATTAATATATACATTTATATAACAAGCCCGTATAACGAAAGTTTAATTTTACAAAACCGAACGTTCGCATATTTATGAGTTAGTGGCAATTTTTACATACTTACGACTGTAATCACTAAAAACTAAATCTAAAAAGACTTTTAAGACATTTTTGAGTTTAATAAAAACTCAACAGAGAAGCCGAAAACTGCAATATTTGAAAGAGTAAGCAAATCAAATAAATATAGATGAAAAAAATCTCACAAATTTTAATGCTTTTTATCACGACTGTTTTCACAATGGTATCTTGCAAAAAAGACGAAGTAAGTTCGACTTCTATTGTTGGAAAATGGAAAATGTCAGGGTACATTCATAATGATATAGATGTCTTTGGAACTGGTGTAGGACCTTGTATTATTGACAATTTAATTACATTTAGCAGCACTAATGTTGTTGAAGTCGACGAAGGACCTACTAAATGCAGCGCTTCCGACCCACAAATTTCGACTGGCACATATTCAATTACACCCAATCAAACTAATCTGTCAATAACATATGATGGTTCAATCGAAAATAATGACATTCTAACTTTGAATACTACAATATTAAAGCTAAAGCAATTAAGTAATAATGACATAGTAACCTACACTAGACAGCCATAAAACTAAACAAAGGTATTGCTTCAAGCAGGGCACGTTGTTATCTTCGGCTGCCGCTCTCTATCAGCTTTGGTTTATGCAGGACAAGCACCTTTGTGCTTTTGTTTGTTATCTTCTACTTTTATATGTTTATTCAGCAGCGGGTGAGGGCGGACACAGCAATGAATCCGATAGCTATCGGATCTCTACTTTCAGCGATACCCGACAGTTCAAAATCCACAAAGAAACTTATCTTTGGTATATACCTATCAAATGACGACAAAAGAAAACATATTAAATATATTAAAGGCAAACAAATTTGAGTTGTCGAAATATGGCGTTTCGGATATTGGACTATTTGGCTCTTATCTGCGTAATGAGCAATCTGCTAAAAGCGACATTGATTTATTGATAGACTTTGAACCTGAAAAAGAGAACTTCGACAACTATATGGCTGTGTACGATATTTTCGAACAGCTTTTTAAAAATGAGAAAATTGAGATTGTAACTAAAAATGGTTTAAGCAAATACATCGGCCCGAAAATATTAAATAACGTTTTGTATGTCTAAGGAGCCGATAGAATTTTTGAAACATATAGCTGACGAATGTAGTTATATGCTCTCTCTAAATAAAACCCTAACAAAAGAAGCTTTTTTAAACGATGAGACTTTGAAACGGGCAGTAGTTAGAAGTTTAGAAATCATCGGAGAAGCAACAAAAAAAATCCCCGCAGACTTTAAAGATAAATGGAGTTTAATTCAATGGAAAAATATGGCAGGTATGAGAGACCGTCTTATTCACGATTACATTGGAGTAAACTATTCTATCGTTTGGGATGTGTTTAAAAATAAAATCCCAGAATTATTTACACAAATTCAATCTGTACTTAATAACGAATCAAACTAAAACTACCGCTGATTGGATTTTGTGCAAGCGGGGCATGACGTTGTTATCTTCCGATCAAGCAACATGGCAGCAGTTGTTTCATCCAGACGTTTATAAATCACTAATCCCAAATAAAAAATCCGCTGAAGTATTTACCGTGTAACTTCCACTACAGCGAAACATCACAATAAACATCAAAACTTTCTCATAATCTCAACCAGCAG
>JBBQEA010000284.1:0-5865 GCA_038320245.1 Chitinophagales bacterium
TGCCAAACTGCGTAATTTGTCATTCAACATTAATGCAGCCGATCCTAACAATGAGTTTGAAACTGTGCCGGCCTACCTTCGCCGCAATATGGAACTGCATAGTTCCATTGCAGACGTTGAAAGTTTTTACAGTAACTACACTGTAAAATCCGATGCCAATAATCAGGCAGAAATCAGTACCATCAATAGTTTTTTAGACGGAAAAAAACCAGATTAATATTTTTATAGTGTGTGTTTTAGCCCCTTACTGCAAAGTGAGGGGCTTGTGTTTTGTACAAGATACAGTTTTGAAAAAGGTATGGTAAAGTATCTAATACTACACTTTAGATGGACCGTAATTCAAGGGAACTTTTTTCGTTTTTTTCTTGAAAATGAAGTAGGGGATATTGAACTGTTCAGTTAATTATTTTTGATATCAGCATAGAATCTTTTGGCGACAACGTTGGCCTGTCCCGGTTTTTTTGGGAGTCGTTCTCTTATACGGCATACCGTTATTCACCTTAAATTATGCAATCGGTAAAACAAGTTATCTTACTCATACTACATCTAATTTCATAAAAAAAACCGGATGATAAATCCGGTTTTTTTTATGAAGTTTTTTTGCTGTTATAATTTGCTGATTTTCTTTACCAGTACATCATCTGCAAGGTTAATTTTTATCACATACATTCCTTTACTAAGTTCATCTGTTGCCAGCGAAAGCGTATTGCTGCCGGCAGCTACCATCATCGTTTTCACTAGCATGGTTTTGCCATTCATGTCTGTTACGGTAATAGTGGCTTTATCGGTAACATCGGCATTAACCAAAATATTTAATTTGTCTTTTACTGGTAATGGGAAAAATGAAATATCTGCAGCTCCGTTATTTCTTACACTTTTTACCGGACTGTATTTTATTGCACTGCCGGCATCTGTCATTTTTAAACGATAGTAATTAATGCTTTTAAACGGTGCATTATCAGTAAAGAAATAATTTATCGTTGTGCTGCTGTTGCCGGTTGCTGCAACCTGGCCAATGGGAGAAAAACTACGTCCATCTTTGCTGCGTTCAACAATAAAGTTTCCTGCATTGTTTTCCTGGCTGGTGCTCCAGCTTATTTTGTTAACCTTGTTTATTCTTTGAGCAGTAAAGTTTATTAATGAAACAGGCAAGGCTGTTTGCGGTGCTACAAATAACAACGCAAGCGGAGAACCAAACATGGAACCCCTGTTTCCTTTTAACCTGTATAATATACCTTTTGTTCCTAAGTCATTTTCAATACCAACAGAGCAAAAATTGGTGATATTCGTTGCAACAGGATTGGTGCTTTCTGCATCGTTGTATTGAATGAGTATATCTCCATTTACTTTTAAAATAATCTGGAAAGTGATATAGTCTGTTGGTGAACTCAGCAGGTGAGCATGGAAGAATGTAATTACAAATTGTGAAGCATCGCCGCCATAATAAGTATGAGCATCCGGATAGAAAGCTGGCGTATTGTCCAGGTCGGCTAATGCACCGGCAATATAATTTTGTATGCCGGTTGCCAATGGTATGGTAACTGGTGTTGATTGAACCGAAGCGGATGTCCCTGTAGAATTAGTAAAACTAATCCATCCGTTAGAGCATACCCAAAATTGGTTATAGGTGTTTCCAAAATATTTAAAAGGAAAAGATATTGGTATCGGAGTTGCAAAAACAACATCATCTCCATCGCTACCCCAGTTTACCTGATTGGTAGTTTCTGTAACCCAGCTATAAGTAGGCCTGATGGGCGAAGGAATTGCACAAGTGGTTGAGTTGGCAAACGAGTACCCTCCACTCGTTGCGGTGGAGTCAGAATAGCTGTATGTATTGGTTGTGAAGACGTTTACAACAGTATCATTATTTGTGGCCGCATCAGTTGCAAGGCTTGTATAAACAATGGCTGAATCTGAGCCAGTAACCGATCCTGTAAAAGGCGCAAAATATACTTTTTGTGATTCTCCTGAAGTAAGACTCAATGCTTTTGTATCTGTATAAACCGTATTGCCAGCTTGCCTTATTAAAAAGGTTGCATTAAATGGAGTTACCTGATCATTGCTTCCAAAATTTGAAACAGTTGCTTCCGGCACAAGGCCGCAATTATCAATGGAAGTTGCTGCAATAGGATTTTTGATTTCACTAATACCCACATCATTGGCAACTGTTAATCTTGGCTCTATCATAAGCCTGTAGGGGTTTCCGGGTGAAAAGTCATGCCAAATGGCTGATCCGGGATCGGTAACAAAAAAGGTATTGGTCCTTACCGGAGTTTCAGACTGAGCAGCAAATTGTACATTGGTATTACCTGTTTGTCTAACCCCTACATACAAAGTATCCGTTAAAGGTATCGCCGGACTAATCGGTAACGTAAAAAGCCCCGTTGTACTGGTTTGTTCCAACGATTCCCACAACAACGTTCCTGGCAAGCCTGTGCCGGATTTATCCCAAACGCCTATTTTAAATGGTTGGCCGCCGTTAACAAAATATACCCCCACCTGGTTGATACTGGTAGGGCTTGCAGTTACTAATTTAACGGCAAAATCAATGGTATTGCCATTAAATCCAACCGCATTTGTTGAAACATTTCCATAGGCATAATTGTAAGCGTTGTTGGATATTTCCTGCGCTACCGATAGGGTATTATCAGCTGGGAAATCATCTGCCGGAAAAGATACCGTTACCGTATTGTTTCCAATTACAGTTGGTGTAAACGGAGCAAACGTAACTATAGCGGATGCTCCTGATGCCAATGATGAAATGGTTTGCATGTCGGAAAAACTGTTGGCTCCTGTAATGTTTAATGTAACATCCAGGTTGTTGATGGTGCCACTTCCGTTATTAATGATACTGGCTGAAACTACCTGAGGCACAGCAAAGGGAATCGGTAATTTTCCCATGGTATATACCTGGGAGACTGCCGCATCATTTGTATTAATATGCCTTAATTGTATTTGTGGTCTAAAACGGGAATTTGTTAAACTAGTGGTACCAGATACAGGTAATCCAGCTGAATTAATTCTTCTGCAAGTTGTGGCAAGGGCATTTGTATTATTTCCATTAGCAGTAAAAAATTGGTAAGCACCATGATTTACGCCGTCGAAACGCTCAATAAGCAGTTGTAAATTATTGCCTGCAGTTCTTATAAATGGAGTGCTTAAATCAACACCTGCCCATCCTACTGCACTAGCTATATATGAGCCATTAAATACCAGCGTGTACCCGGTAGTATTGTAAACGCCAGATGCAAAAACAGTGTCAGCAAATGGTACTTCTTTCAGGTATATTTTATAATTGGCAGTTGTGGTAGGACTCCCAACAACGGCCACATTAAAATCGATGTGATTAATTGCCGACCCGGCAGTTGTAAAATTGGCTGCACCAACCTCTGCCTCCGTATATATACTTTCCAATACGTGATAGTTATTGTTGCCAATTATAATATTTACCGAATTGCTGGGATTGGCGGTTATTTGTACAGTTTGGGCAGTTGCTGAAAAACTGATTAAATAAACAGTTAACACCAGACATAGCTTTTTAATAAGGGGTAGATTTATTTTCATTTTTTTTAGATTTAATGCTGGAAAGTTACTTTCTTTTTTATTGATTTTTTAAAATACAATATAAAAAGATAATCATATCATAAAATTAGCTTTAGGCAATATTGTTAAGAATAAAGGATTTACTTGCGTCGGTAGTGCCGCATTTGCAAAATGTAAAAAATAAATTTTATGTCAGAAGCATCAAATAATTCATTTACCAATCAGCTCATTTCCGAAACAAGTCCTTACCTGTTACAACATGCCCACAATCCGGTAAACTGGTATCCATGGGGTGAGGAAGCATTGAAAAAAGCAGTTCAGGAAGATAAAGTAATACTGGTAAGCATTGGCTATTCAGCCTGTCATTGGTGCCATGTTATGGAAAGGGAGAGTTTTGAAGACACTGCGACGGCCGCTGTAATGAATGAACATTTTATCAATATAAAGATTGATAGAGAAGAAAGACCAGATCTTGATCATATTTATATGGACGCTGTTCAGGCAATTTCGGGCAGCGGAGGATGGCCACTCAATGTTTTTCTTACGCCAAATGCAAAACCTTTTTTTGGTGGTACCTATTTCCCTCCCGTAAAAGCCTTCAATCGATCTAGTTGGACAGAAGTGCTGCAAGGAGTGGCAACCGCTTGGAAAGAAAGAAAGCACGAAATAACAGCACAGGCTGAAAATTTGACGGAACATATAAATAAATCAGGCAGTTTTACCTACGACCAATTAAAATTAGATGGTATTGAACAAAAAGATTTTTTTAATCTGCAAGATGCAGCAGCAATGCTTGACAGCATCATTAAAACTGCTGATACCGTATGGGGCGGCTTTGGTAAAGCACCTAAATTTCCCCAAACTTTTACCATTCAATTCCTGATGCAATACCATCATTTTACACAAAATCAGCCAGCATTAAAACAGGCTTTGCTTTCTATAGATAAAATGTTGCAGGGTGGTATTTACGATCATGTAGCTGGCGGTTTGGCAAGATACAGTACAGACGAAGAATGGCTGGCTCCACATTTTGAAAAAATGTTGTACGACAACGCCTTATTGTTGCTGGTACTTTGCGATGCTTTTCAGATCACAAAAGATATAAGTTATAAAAAAGCAATTAATAAAACCATTGATTTTGTAATACAGGAGTTAAGAGACGCCGAAGGAGGGTTTTATGCTGCCCTTGATGCCGATAGCGAAAGCGTAGAGGGTAAGTATTATGTATGGGATAAAGCTGAGATAGAAAATTTGCTGGGCGAAGATGCTGAATTGTTCTGTAATTTTTTCGACGTATCACAGCAAGGTAACTGGGAACACAAGAATATATTACGGATATTAAAACCCATCGGGCTGTTTACCAGCGAAAAAGTGCTTGATCGGGACAATTTTGAGCAACAAATGAATAGTTGCCTGCAAAAATTATCGCTTGCCAGAATGGATAGAATAAAGCCGGGACTTGATGATAAAATTATTTTGGGCTGGAATGCAATCATGATGAAAGCGCTCGCCAAAGCAGCAATCGTACTGGAAAATAAAACTTACTTACAGCATGCAGTTAGCAATTACAACTGCATCATCAATAGTCTATTGGTAGATGCAATTACGGGGGAAATGTTTCATACGGTTAAGAATGGGCAAGCAAAATTTACCGCATTTCTGGATGACTATGCTTTTTTCATCGACGCATGTATACAACTATATGAGGCCACATTTAATATAATATACTTAGATAGGGCAAAGTTGGTTTGCAGTTTTGTTTGTGATAATTTTAGTGATGATGAAAAGGTATTCTTTTACTTTACGCCTGCCGCACAACAGGATGTAATTGTGCGAAAAAAAGAAGTATATGATGGGGCTATCCCATCGGGAAATGCAGTGATGGCCGGTAATTTATTTAGGTTGTCGGTTATTTTTGATAACCTGGAATGGGGAGAACGAGCCAATAAGATGCTCATAGCAATTGCACCTGCCGCTATAAAATATCCTGGCTCGTTTGGAATTTGGGCTTCTTTGCTTTTGCAGCAGCAGCAAGGAGTTCATGAAATTGCAATAACCGGACCTGCATCATTATCTATGGCAGCAGAAATAGCAGCCAATTATTTTATCCCTAACAAAATAATTATGGCTTCCACAAGTGATCAAATAAATTTACCTATGTTGAGCGGAAAACAATCAGGGGATTCAACAGTTATACATGTTTGCAAAAAATATGTATGTAATTACCCTGTCAATACAATTAATGATTTCCTGAAAATGATCGGTTAATAATTTTTTTGCATTTCAGCGATACAATATTTTGAATTTGGTAGCGTTTATATT
>JBBQEA010000285.1:0-5850 GCA_038320245.1 Chitinophagales bacterium
ATTATTTTCAATCGTTAAACAAAAGCATTGTATTTATTTACGATAAGCATGTTAGTCAAGGGTTGAAAAGATTAAGTTTAATGTTTATGATGTGGTAAAAGTTTGCAGGCAACATCAGTATAAAGGCGTAGTCCTTATTTAGCAGTTATTAATGTTTTACAATGCATGAATTTGTACTGTTCGCAAAAAAACTGTACAAATTGTAATTGCCGATTCAATAAAATAAACAGTGTTTCAAATGAGACTAAAAGATTGATTCCAGCAGAAAAGCAGAAGGAGATATCAATTAACCCAGCCGTGCAGAGTTTTTAAAAGCTTTTAGAGTTAAGCGTAATCATTTGATAATGAGTGAAAACATAGCTGGTTTTAAAGTGTTCATCATTAACAAAACTTTAACAAAACATTAACAATAGCTTATACAAAAATCCTTTGCTGGCAAGCATTGCGCGATATGGAACTTAATAACATAAAATATTTCCAGTATCCTTTTCGCAGGCTCAGGAAAACAATAGTTTTATGATGGTACTCTAACTACAGCTGGGTATAATAGTTTTTAATTAATAGTAGTACCGGCACGGATTATCAGCCTTTGGCTGATGAGATCGCTTCGCTAAGTTGCAAATCCGCGCCAACTGGAGTTTTGCCACACCAATGTTAACTTCAGGTTTTATTTCAGAATGATCTTCCTACTACATTCTATTGTTCCATTTGTATTGATTCTTTGAACTAAATAGATTCCAGATGTTGTCAAATTTGATAGGTCAACATTTAACGTACCATAGGTTTTAGTGTTAAAAACAATTTGGCCTTTTGAATTTAATATTCGATAAATTATTTCTTCATTATTTATATCTGAAATGATAGATATGGAATTCTCAGTTGGATTGGGATAGATAACAAGATTTACTTTGGCTCTGTTTTCATTAATTGATGTTGGTGTACCATAATACAAACCTTGTATTTCCGCATCATTCAATGCCCGGTTCCATAAACCAATATCATCAATTTTCCCATTCCACCAGCCGCTTGCAGGAAATATAGGTTCTGGTTCATTTGAGCCTATAAGGACATCATAATTTGTAGTGTTACTAACTGGGGTGTTTACAATTTTCTGATTAATAAAAACACCATTTATATAGAATTTTATTGTATCGATAGATTTTACGATTGTTCCCATTTGCCAATTTGAATTAGCCATTGTTTCCGAGTAGGCCCAAATCCCAGAGGATAATCCAGGGCCATTAAGATGATAAGAGAATTTGTCACTTTCCCACCCGAACAGATATTTTAAGGAATCATTACCTGCGGAACGTCCTTTATACCATATATGGTGATATCCATGATCAAGTGGTAAAATCCATGTGTTAAAGGTAAAATCGGTGTTTAGTAATCGTAAGCTTGGAGCATCAGGTATTATTATCTGATCGTCTATTCCGTCAAATAAATAAGCTTGATTCTGAACTCCGTTTCTGTCTTCGGTTAAAACTGGGCCATTAACAATACCGTTGTTACCACTATTGTTTTCATCATTAGCATTGCCAGTGAATGGCCACCAACCTATTAGTCCATTCGTTGGAACATAATTAGGAATTTGAGAAAATGTTTGATTTGACAGACAAATGATAATTACTACTAAAAGTAAAATTCGATTCATTTTGTTGTGATAAAATTTACCTACTCGTTTGGCTTTTCGGCATTAGCCCCGTGATTAAAGTGTTTTCTGGTCTACACTATAATTTATTTTTTTGCAATATAGATGCTATTATGAAGTGTCATTTCTTTAGCTCATTTTTGATTGGTTTATTTTGTTAAACTAGCCGCTAATATTAGTATACACGCAATTGCGCATATTTCTCAAGTTGCAACTGTTAAAGTTATAAGTTCCATTCATTTATATTGATGCGAAAAATCTTGTCCGAATTGTAATTTTCAATCAGAGTAAATAAACTGTTTTTCAAATGAGAATAAAGAGTAAATTTCCAGCAGAAAAGCAGTAAGGAGATATCAATTAACCGTGCTGTGCAGAGTTTTTAAAAGCCTGTAGAGTTAAGCTTAATCGTTTGATAATGAGAGAAAACATAATTGGTTTTAAAATGTTCATCATTAATAAAACATTAACAAAACATTAACGTAGGTTGTGCCTTAACCCTTTGCGGGCAAGGATTGCGCGATATGTAACTTAATAATATAAAATAATTCCGGTATCCTTATCCCAGGCTCAGGAAAACAATGGTTTGTCTTATGGAACATCTGGGATAACTGGGGCGTAGCAAATAACACAGCGAATTTATAAGCCGCTTTTCCCGGCGAATAAATAAACTTCGGGAAGCATTTTTTTTTGATGGAACACTAACGACAACTGGACTCATGCGCTACAAGTGCGCATGAGTAAGGCATAGGCTGTGAATTAATCTGCTTAGATTCAATTTATTATACAATAAATGGGAAAAGGATGTATTCACCAGCTCTTGTATTTGTTGACAATAGAAGCAACTCACAATTATTAGTTTAGCCTTATCCTTTTCTGCTACTTACGATAGATATATCAAACCTTTCGGAAGATATTCCATTTGCAACAACAAATAATTCCGATTCGCCTAATTCTATATCTGAAGGAACCTGAACGTTGGTTGTAATAATTGCATTTCCAGTTGCCACGCCCATTGAAGTAACTACGTTGCCCAGGGCATCAGTAGTAGTGTGATTAAAGGTGCGGCAATAACGAATATGTCCTGATGCTTTGTTGAGGATGCGCACTAACGGATAATTAGTAGCTGCCGAATAATCATCACCATAACCAACAGCTTGCGAGAGTCCGTTAAATTGCGTTCCGGAAATCTGAATGGTTGAGCCACTACTAATATTATTTGGACAAGCCGTAATTACCGGTCGCCATTTATTATTTGGTTGACCCTCGTATTGAAAAGTATAGTAAGCCGAACCATCTTCACGTGCCCACATAATTTCGCTGTTTGGTAATAATAACAAGCGACCCATGTATGTAGGACAATTGTTATTGGGCACATTGGTAGAGGTGATGATGTTAGTTCCGTCAAATTCGAAGAAAGAGCATGGCGATAAATAATTGCCTACAATTCCGTCAACAGGGGCAACAGGAAACAAAACATTGCCATTTACCATCAAACATCCCGGACCGTCTTTACTGCCAAGTGCTAATCGGTTTACGGTCGGAATGACCGGACCTGGATTCCATGTTCCCTGATTGGAGCTTATTGCCGGCATAGTGTATAATGCAGTAGTGCTGGTGGCACCTACAAAAAACGTTCTGCCATCGGGTAACAATACGCCGGGACCAATTTCAATGGAGGAAGCTTCGACTAAATCAACCGGAATATTGCCTTCATTTTGCCAGGTATCGTTTGCGATGATATATTTTTCGGAAGCGGGATGATTCTGACACTGTGGAGTAACTATGGTATTATCAGGTAATAGCACCCACGTTTCTTCAGAGCTTCTATCGTTTTTATTTGCCATTGCTGTCCATACATTGGCAGCGGGGTTAAACAATGCTGTTCGGCCATCATTGAGGTTCCCTAAATAAAATTGTCCATCTGGCAATAGAGAACATGCTCCATCACCAATTTGAGTCCATCCTGTTGGAGAGGCTATAGCAGTCCACGTATTGGCAACAGGGTCGTATATTTCGCACAGGTTGCTTTCATCCTGAGTATTGTTGCCCGAAGCATCGCTGTATTCACCTCCGCAAACAATCAATCTGCCGTCAGATAGGATGGCTGATGAGAAATATTTTCTCGCATTTATGGAGTCTGCCATTCTTGACCATGTGCCGTTAATATAACTGCCAGCTATATCTGGAGTAAGTTTCCACCACCTCCTTGTTCCATACCCGGCATTATTCTCGTTTATTAAAACTGTTCCATCCGTTAAAAGGAACATAGGGCCTCCATTGGCTTCGTTAATGCAGGTCCAGAAAAAAATAATATTCCATAGCACGCAGATCCATTTGGCTATCCATAATACAATGAGACAGACCCACTTTGCCACCCAGTACCAAGCCTTACATACCCAACTTGCCACCCAGTACCAAGCTTTACATACCCAGTTAGCTACCCAGTAATAGGCTTTACAAAACCATTCAATAATACAGTTCCAGAAAGTATACCACTTGCAACTATTTCCCCATGAGGAACATTCATTGTGCCCCTCATCAGCCCATCGGTCGCAGCTATTATAACCTTCGTCTCTCCATGTTGAGCATTTATTGGAACCTTCATCCGCCCATTTAGTGCAGGCGAAAGAGCCATTGTCCTGCCATTCGGTGCATCTTGCATATGCAGTTGATATACTTTTGGTGCAGTTAGCACGCACTTTAGTCCATGTTCCCGGCATAATCTGTTTCCTCCATTTTTAAATTAGCTAAATGATTTGAAAGTTGTTTTGATAGCTGTTTGTATTTGAGCTTTGCATAAAGTATTCCTGATAATTTTCCAATTCCTGCACTGCAAATTGTGATAAGCAGAATAAGTGGAACATGCCATAAAAAATTCATTGAAATAAAATGATAACGCCAGATCGTAATAAACAATGAACTTACAAAGGCTACTGACATAAATTTTGCGCCTAGCGTACAACCGCACTCGTTTTTATACTTCTCGATTTTTTCGTTCAATTCACTAATTGGGTTCATTGTATTTCTGGCTTGGTTCATATTTTTTTTTGAGCATGTTAGAAAGTTAACAAAATCAGGTATGCCTTGAAAACATGACCCAAAACATCTGTATATATGCAATTATACATATTTAGCATATAGCTTCTACACAGTTTTTAGTGCCATACTTAATAATCAACAACAAAAATTCTTGTACTATTTATAATCGTTTCTTAGAGATAGAAACGATTCTTTAAACATCAAAAAAATATTGTAATTCCCGCAGAAAAGCATTAGTAGTTATCAATTAACCCTGCTGTATAGAGTTTTTAAAAGCCTAAGAGTAAAGCCAAATGAAATGAAGATTTTTTTGAACCCATATCATGATTACTTTAACAATTCAGTTATTTGAAACATTTTGTAATTCTTCCAAATGTCAGGACTGCTAATTGACTTAAACCGATTTTTCAAATCCAGCTATCTAACATTTTATCTGTAACAGGGTATCTATAGCTTACAATATGTGTATCCCAGCAAAACGAATATTTATAGTGCTATAAAATTACAACCCCAAAAACCCTATGTCAATAGCACAAACGTGTCATTTTTTACTTTTATTTATCTATTCTAACTTGTCATGGTTTTTGCATACTTCAGGGTTAGACCAATGTAAGATAATTCGGAAACAATATAATATCAGACAATTAAATAAGAATCAACTGACTTGCTTACGCTTTCAGAACGCAATAAGTTGTATTGCAGGAATATCCTGATTTTAAAATTATAGCAAGTACAAATAAATATATACAAATTTCAAATGTTTCATCAACTGCGAAGCTTATACCGGCACGTGTCGGGAGCCGCCCATCAGCCAGGGTATGAGAAAGAAATTTGGTTTTAATTGATAGCTTGCAGAAGAGGCTGCCGGAAGGTGGATTCTTTCGCTTTGATCTTATTCGTCAAAGACAATAATATTTCTAAGGTATTTAAATTTTTAACATATTTAATATATATATTTGCCGTATATTCAAATTATATAACATTTAAAAATAATGATCATGAGATTTAAACGTACTTCGATGCTTATTGCATTATTACTGATCCTTAATTTCGGTTTTGCCCAAAAATACTTTCCGGGTAGCATTACAAAAATAAATGGTGATACAATAAACGGCTACATTCGTATTCCAAAATACGCTGAGGATAAAACTGTTGATTAC
>JBBQEA010000286.1:0-5835 GCA_038320245.1 Chitinophagales bacterium
TGTTAGCAGTTGTTTTTTATTAAATAGTTTCATTTTTAAAATCCCTCTTTTCGTTAATTATTATTGAGGTGCAAAAATGTAACTGTTCAATTAAAAATGTGCTAGCAATCGGGAAATGGACTTTCGCAATGAGGAATTAGCTTAAATGACAAGCTATTTAAGATTCAATAAAGACTTTTATGAGTTCGGGTGGTCTGGATTTTAAAGGATGATTCTAAATTGCAGGTGTAGTTTCAATATTGAAATAGTTGTAAAACTATTTTATTCTTCCATTGCTGGTCTGGTAACCTGCACACTGTAATCAAAAGGTACTTTCATTTGAAAGCCAATGTTTTCATCCAGGCTGCCATCAAGCGTATCAATACCATACTTTATTTTGCTGCTGTCGTCGTAAACCAACGTACCAAATAACCTGTCCCATATTGAGAAGCTGTTGGCGAAATTCATATCCGTCCATGGGCGTTTATGATGGTGATGGAATTTATGCATGTCGGGGGATACAAAAACTAAACCGATTGTTCTGTCTAACCATTTGGGTAAGCTGATATTGGCATGATTGAAATAGGTGAATAATGCCTGAAAACTCCGGTGCATGAAATAAAATCCAACGGGCACACCCATTATTATAATACCTACAATTGTAAAGCCTTCTCTCAATAACCATTCGCCCGGATGATGGCGTGTTCCGGTACTAACGTCACAATGGGTATCACTGTGATGAACTACATGAAATCTCCAAAGAAATTTCACTTTGTGCATCAGGTAATGAGGTATATACTGCGCAAATAAGTCCATCACAAACAGCATCGATAAAACCTGCAGCCAAAGCGGCATCACTATCCAATTGAGTATTCCAATGTGGAGCATCGTTGTCCAATTAGCAACAGCAACTGTCGCTACACCTAGTATCAGGTTTAAAACAAGTGTCGTTGATAAGAAAACGAGATTCACACCAGTATGCCGGATTTTTTTATATCCTTTATCAAAATAAAAAAGTGGGATGATGTATTCCAGCAACCAAAAAAATATTAGTGGAGCTAATATGGTTAATACCCGTTGGCCGGTTGTGATGTGATCCCAGAAATAAATAAACTTTTCCATTTTTTGCAATGCAGGATTAAGTAGAGGTGTGATTTTGATAACTCAAAAATATACTAAAGACTATTAGGAAATTGATAAGTGTTTAAAATATGTTGGTTGACAAAGTTAAAAGAGTAAACCTTTTTTCACTTAAAATACATTTCATAATAATAAGGCAAATAACGGGTTTCAAACTCGTTTTTACCTTTGTTTGATATTCAAAGCTATGATTTTGAATTTACCTGTTTAAAACTTATGCTGCTTAAATAAAACACTGCCAATATGGTGGCTGCGGCAGACACTAAAAATGTGCCTTTAAATCCAAAATAATACCACAACATGCCACCCACACTGCTGGCAATTAATGCAGCAATACTTTGAAATCCGGCATAGGTGCCTATTGCAGAAGCTGTTTCAGTTTTATCTACCACATTGCTGATCCATGCCTTTGCTATTCCTTCTGTAGCTGCGGCATAAATACCGTACAAAGAAATAAGTAACAGGTAAATAGGGATAGTCTGGTTAAATCCAAAACAGGTATATACAACCGTAAAAAGCACCAGACCACAAAGGAATATTTTTTTCAAACCAAACCTGTCTGCAAGTATGCCAATGGGATAAGCCAGTAATGCATAAACAAGATTGTAAAATATATAAACTCCAATTACAGCAGTATCGTTTAGCCCGTTGGCTTTCATCTGCAATAATAAAAAAACATCGGTGCTATTAAATAACGCAAAGAATAATAAACCGGCCACAAGCTTTTTGTAAGTAGCAGAACTTGCCGCCCAATAGCGGGTAAAGATTGAAAGACTAAAAGGTCTGTCAGTTCTGGTAATTACATTCTTTCTTTTTTCTTTTATTAAAAAACTGGCAATAATTGCCAGTAAACCGGGGGCAAATGCAATAAAGAAAAGTGTGCGGTAATTGCTGGGGTTGTAATATAAATAAAGCAATGCAACTGCCGGGCCAATTGCGGCGCCTAATGTATCCAGACTTCTGTGAAAACCAAATACACGACCCTTGGTTTCCGGCGTGGCTTCATCACTCAGCAAAGCGTCTCTTGCCCCGGTGCGTATACCTTTGCCTATTCTATCAATCGTTCTTGCCAAAAAAATCCATACGGGAAAAACAAAAATGCCCATCATAGGTTTGCTTATGGCACTTAGCGCATAGCCTAATTGTACAAATGGAAGTCGTTTGCCGGCAGTGTCGCTGCGTTGTCCAAAATATATTTTGCTGAGGCCGGCAACCGCTTCTGCCAATCCTTCTAAAACCCCAATTAGTACTATTGAAAAGCCAATCTGCTGTAAAAAAACAGGCATTACAGGATATAACATTTCGCTGGCTATGTCAGTAAATAAACTTACCAGAGAAAGTATCCATATAGTTTTGGTTATAACCTTTTTTGTAGAATTGGATGGTAACAGCAAAGCGATTGATTTTACTCAATGTAGCATTTTGTTGGTACATTGCAGCCTAAATAGCTTGGAGGTCTTGTGACCTGTCGGAAACACTTAATTATGCACAAAGAGAAAAAATCAACAGAAAAAAAATCATCGCATACATCTACAGTAAAAGGAAGATTGGATATTGCCCGGGGTGGTATGGGGTATGTTATTGTAGAGGGGGTAGAAAAGGATATCGTAGTAAAGCCAAATGATATCAACAGGGCTTTTCATGGTGATATCGTAAAAGTTCAGGTTAACAAAGACAGTGGGCGTGGAAGGCGCACAGAAGGTAAGATTATAGATGTAGTGGAGCGGAAACAAAACACTTTTGTTGGCAATCTTCAACTAAAAAGAGATGTTGCTTTTTTTATACCTGCAACTGATAAACCAATTCCGGATTTTTATGTTCCTATCGAAAAATTAAATGGGGCAATTGATGGGGATAGGGTAGTGGTAAAAATGATAAAATGGGATAAAAGCGAAAAAAAGCCCGAAGGTGAAGTAGTGAGTATTTTACAGGCCTCAGATCTTAACGATATGGCCATGAAAGAATTACTCATTGAAAATGGCTTTCCACTTGTTTTTGATGAAGTGGTATTGCAAGAAGCTATGAAGTTATCTGAAGCTATTTCCAGGGAAGAATTAAGAAAACGAAAAGATTGCAGAGATATATTAACCTTTACGATTGATCCGGTAGATGCGAAAGATTTTGATGATGCTATCTCAATTCGTAACCTCGATAATGGCTATTATGAAATTGGTGTACACATAGCAGATGTAAGTCATTTTGTACAACCCAATAGTATACTTGATAAGGCAGCTTATGAAAGAGCTACAAGCGTGTATTTGCCAGACAGGGTAAACCCGATGCTGCCAGAGCGGATAAGCAACGAACTGTGCTCACTTCGTCCAAAAGAAGATAAATATACTTTCTCGGTTATTTTCCAAATTACCAACAGGGGTGAAATTAAACATCATTGGATTGGCCGTACTGTAATACACAGCGATCATCGTTTTTCATATGAAGATGTGCAAACAATAATAGATTCAAAGGAAGGCATGCATTCCAATGCCATATTGTTATTAAATGACCTTGCACAACAATTTCGTAAGCAACGGTTTGATAATGGTGCAATTAATTTCTCTTCGCAGGAAGTGCGTTTTACATTAGATGAAACCGGCAAACCCATCGGTATTGTAATAAAAGAAAGTAAAGAATCTCATCAGCTCATTGAAGAGTTTATGCTGTTGGCAAACCGCACCATCGCTGAGTATGTTTCTAAAATAAAAATTGATAAAGAGCCACTACCTTTTCCATATCGAATTCACGCTAATCCGGATGAAGAGAAACTAAAACCATTTGTAGCCTTCGCAAAAAAGTTTGGTTACAGCTTCGATATGAAGGATGATGCAGCCGTGGCACAATCTTTTAATAATTTATTAAAAGAGGTAAACGGCAAGCCCGAGCAACATGTGCTGGAACAGCTCGGTATCCGAACCATGTCAAAAGCAATTTATACTTCAAAGAATATCGGCCACTATGGGTTAGGCTTCGAGCATTATTGCCACTTTACCTCTCCCATCCGGCGCTATCCGGATGTAATGGTGCATCGTGTGTTGCAGGAGTGCCTGGATAAAAATATCAAGGTTGATAAAAAGATGGAGGAAAAATGTAAGCATTGCAGCGATAGAGAACGGAAGGCAATGGAAACGGAAAGAGCAGGTAATAAATACAAGCAGGTAGAATTTATGCAAAATTACCTTGGTGAAGATTTTGATGGCATTATAAGTGGTGTAGCAAGCTTTGGTTTTTTTGTAGAAACGGTATTGCATAAATGCGAGGGAATGGTTACCATTAGGGATTTGAGCGATTATGATGAATTCCGTTTAGATGAAAGTGATTATGCTTTAATAGGTGTGCGTACCGGTAAAAAATTCAGAATGGGTGATGCCGTAAAAATACAAGTAGCAGCTGCTAATTTGGATAAGAGACAATTAGATTACCATTGGTTGCCGTAAACTCCAAAATAACCAAGTGGTTATTTTTAAGAATGGTTTACTATTGGGTACTACTGATTTTCAGGTGAGTTTTAAATAGAAATAAAAGCTATAATACGCATGCACTCTTTCATAGAATTGTCAAAAATATTTGACGAAAAATTTAATACCCGCCATTTTCCTGAACATACGGCAACTTTGTACGACCCCGCCCAATATATTTTACAATTAGGTGGAAAAAGGATAAGGCCAGTATGTGTTTTGATGGGTAATGAGCTCTTTGATGAAATACATCCGGATGCTTATTTTGCCGCAGCGGGAATAGAGTTATTTCACAATTTCAGTTTGATACACGACGATATAATGGATAAAGCTCCTGTGCGTCGTGGTATGCCCACAGTGCATGCAAAATATGGCGAATCTACTGCGCTTTTGGCTGGTGATGTAATGTTTGTGATGGCCTATGAGTACCTGAATAAAATGAAAGCAGGCCACTTGCAAAAAGTATTGCAAATTTTTAATAATACCGCCAAGGCGGTATGCGAAGGTCAGCAGTTGGATATGGATTTTGAAAAACGGGAAACGGTGAGCATGGATGAATATTTGCACATGATAACCTTAAAGACCTCCGTAATGTTAGCTGCCAGTCTTCAAATAGGCGCTATCCTTGGTGGCACAGGCGAAAGAAACCAGCAGCATATTTATGAGTTTGGAAAAAACCTGGGTATTGCCTTTCAGGTGCAGGACGATTACCTTGATGCATTCGGCAACCCGGAGAAATTTGGTAAACAGGTGGGTGGAGATATCATTGCAAATAAAAAAACTTTCCTAATGATACACGCCCTTGAGGCGGCTGATAAAAACACAAAAGAGAATTTACTCCAATTAATGATCGATAATCCTGCGGACAAGGTAGAAAAGGTGTTATCCATTTTTAAAAAATGCAATGTTGATAGTTGGGCAAAAGAGTTAAAAGAAAGATACCTGCAAACTGCGTTGCAGCATTTACAGGATATAGCTGTAACCGAAAAGCGAAAGGCCTGCCTTACAGAATTGGCATCATTTCTTATTGACAGGGATTCTTAGCGAATAATAATTCATCATTTCAAAAAAATTATTATTTGAATTTTGAAGTTTGGTTTATTCCATTATCTTTGCGGTCCTTAAAAATCTATTAAAGGAGGTATATAATATGTTAATCATTGATTCAAAAGATTGCGAAAACATCGACAAAGCTTTAAAGAAGTACAAGAAAAAATTCGAAAAAAGCAAAACACTCTTGCAATTAAGAGAAAGGCAGTCTTTC
>JBBQEA010000287.1:0-5801 GCA_038320245.1 Chitinophagales bacterium
CAATATTTTGCTATTGCAGTAATACCAGGTGATGGTATTGGCCCTGAAGTTACCCAGCAGTCAGTTAATGTATTGGACGCCATTGCACAAAAATTCGGTCATCATTTTGATTATACTTATTGCCTGATGGGTGCCGATGCAATTGATAAAACTGGAACACCGCTTCCGGAAGAAACTATTTCAATTTGCTCCAAGAGTGATGCAATTTTATTCGGTGCCATTGGTCATCCAAAATATGACAATGATCCATCAGCTAAAGTAAGGCCGGAGCAGGGTTTGCTGCAGTTGAGGAAAAGGCTGGATTTGTTTGCCAACATAAGGCCGGTTGCCACTTACACCTCATTGCATCATCTCTCACCCTTAAAGGCAAAGAGTTTGATTGGAGTAGATTTTATTATTTACAGAGAACTTACCGGAGGTATTTATTTTGGCGAAAAGAAAACAGATGCTGCACAAACATGGGCATCGGATGAATGTATTTATACAAAAGCGGAAGTTGAGCGCATTGCTCATTTAGCCTTTAAGGCTGCACAAAAACGTAGAAAGAAACTCACGCTGGTAGATAAGGCAAATGTATTGGAAACATCCAGGCTTTGGCGGAAAGTGGTGAAAGATATGGCGTCGCAGTATCCGGATGTGCAATTAAATTGTTTGTATGTAGATAATGCAGCTATGCAGATTATCTTAAATCCAAAACAGTTTGATATCATATTGGCTGAAAATTTATTCGGCGATATGATCAGCGATGTGGCAAGTATTATCAGTGGTTCATTGGGCTTGCTTCCCTCTTCATCAATTGGCGAATCCAGTGCGCTGTTTGAGCCAATTCACGGTAGTTATCCGGCAGCTGCAGGAAAAGATATCGCCAATCCATTGGGTGCAATTTTATCTGTTGCCCTAATGTTGGAACATTTAAAATTATTTAAAGAAGCAAAGCTGGTAAGGGATGCAGTGGATTGGACCATTCAAAATTTGTTTGTTACAAAAGATATTGATCCTGTAAATTTTTACTTTACTTCCACAGTAGGGGAGTTGATTACAGAATATATACATGGAAGAATAACCGGCGTATTTAACCAGGAAAATGTGGAGTTGAGGAAGTCGACGATAATATAAGTCCCCGACAGGCTGTGAAATGGAGTAAGGTAAGATGCATCTTAAAAAAAGAGAGGATATTTTTAAAAAAGTTCTTTGTTTCTAAAAATTGTTACAGTTATATTTGCACTACAACAAATCTCTATGTTGAAAGGCAAATTAAATAGTGGCTTAATAAAAATTTCAGTAATCATTATTATTGTCAGCGTCATTATTATACCTGTAGCTCATGGAGGAGGAAATTTTATTTAGATAAATCTAATCATAATAAAAACCCGATTCCAAAAAGAGTCGGGTTTTTTGTTTGGATAAACTTAGCAAAAAACAAACTCAAAAAATATACAGTATGGCAAATTATTATAACGAAAACACGGTACTATTCTTAAACGGAGCATATGTAAAAGCCTCCGAGGCTAAGATGGATTTTTACAGCCAGAGTCTGCACTATGGGTATAGTGTATTTGAAGGCATCCGTAGTTATAAAACGCTGGAGGGTGAAACCAAAATTTTTAAAGCTGAAGAACATTTTGTGCGCTTACAAAATTCTGCTGCTGAATTAAACATGCCCTACACCTGGACAACAACCGAATTGATTGAAGCGACCTATGAAACATTGGCAAAAAATAATTTACAGGATGCGTATATCAGGCCGGTTATTTATGCACCTGCCAATATGAGTTTTGCAAAAAATGAACAGTCATTTATTGTAATAGAAGTTTGGGAAATGCAACCATTTCTGGGAGAAAAATTATTAAGAGTAATGACGTCTTCTTTTCAACGCCCCAACCCAAAAGGATTTAAGATACACGCTAAAGCAGCCGGGCATTATGTAAACTCTATCCTTGCAAGCCAGGAAGCAAAATCAAATGGATTTGATGAAGCCCTGTTACTGGATATGAATGATAATGTAGCAGAAGGCCCAGGTGCAAATGTATTTTTTGAAAAAGACGGAAAGTTATTTACGCCGGCACTCGGCAATATTTTACCGGGTATAACAAGAGCAACCGTATTAGAAATTTGCGATGAACTACATATAGAAGTACAGGAGAAATTTTTTACCACAGCGGAAATGAAACAGGCAGATACAGCATTTTTTTGTGGTACGGCAGCAGAAGTTATCGGCTTTGAAAGTCTGGATGATATAGAATTTCAAATGAACTGGAATGATTCCGTTTCAAGAAAAATCCAGTTGGCCTACAAAGATTTGGTAGCGGAAAAACTAGTAGCATCATTAAATAATGAAGCATCAAAAAAAGAAGAGGCTTTAATGTAATTGCATTCAGCCCCGAAGGTGCGTAATATATCAGGGATGGGTGAAGCCCGTCTTGCCTAATGTAATTAAACACACAGCCCTGAAAGGGCGTAATACCATAAGGATGGGTGAAACCCGTCCGAAAATAACGTGGAAAAAGATGAATAAAGATTTAAAGTAAAAGAGTGCGACGCCACTGAAGATGATTAAAGAAATATAGCTGATTACAAAAAAAAGAAAATACGGCATGAGTAACAATAACAACAAAAATAGTGACTTACAGAACCCTCCTTTGGAGGGCAGGGAGGCTTTAAATAAATATTCCAAAATATTAACGCAAGACGAAACCCAACCTGCTGCACAAGCTATGTTGTACGGCATTGGCTTAACGGAAGACGATTTAAAAAAAGCACAGGTAGGTATTTGTAGCATGGGCTACGATGGTAACACCTGTAACATGCACCTGAACGATCTGGCAAAAGTGGTAAAGCAAGGAGTGTGGGACAATGATTTGGTGGGATTGATTTTTAATACCATCGGCATCAGCGATGGCATCAGCAACGGAACAGATGGTATGCGTTATTCCTTAGTAAGCCGGGATTTAATTGCTGATAGTATTGAAGCTGTTTGCGGCGGATTTTATTATGATGGATTGATTGCATTACCTGGTTGTGATAAAAATATGCCAGGCGCTATCATGGCGATGGGGCGACTGAACAGGCCTTCCATTATGGTGTATGGCGGTACCATTGATCCGGGTCATTATAAAGGCGAGGACCTGAATATTATTTCTGCTTTTGAAGCGTTGGGACAAAAATTAGCTGGCACCATTACACCGGAAGATTTCAAACAAGTAGTGAAACATAGTTGCCCGGGGGCAGGAGCTTGTGGCGGTATGTACACAGCCAATACCATGGCAAGCGCCATCGAAGCAATGGGTATGAGTTTGCCGTATTCATCTAGTAACCCTGCCGTGAGCGAAGCAAAGCAAAATGAATGTTTGGATGCCGGAAGAGCCATCAAAGTTTTATTGGAGAAAAATATTTGTCCAAAAGATATCATGACTAAAAAAGCATTTGAAAATGCTATTACAACTGTTATGATTTTTGGCGGAAGCACCAATGCCGTGTTGCATTTAATTGCCATGGCAAAGAGTGTGGATGTTGAAATTACGCTGGAAGATTTTCAACGTATCAGCGACAAAACCCCGGTGCTGGCTGATTTTAAGCCAAGCGGAAAATTTTTAATGCAGGAGTTGCATGCCAGTGGCGGCGTACCTGCAGTAATGAAATATTTATTACAAGTTGGATTTTTACATGGCGATTGCTTGACAGTAACCGGCAAAACGGTTGCAGAGAATTTGGCAGATGTTCCGGATTTAAATTTCGAAACCCAAAAGATTATTTATCCTTTGGAGCAACCGTTGAAAAAAACGGGACATCTGCAAATCCTGTTTGGCAATTTAGCCGAGAAAGGAAGTGTTGCAAAAATCAGCGGTAAAGAAGGCGAGCGTTTTGAAGGACCTGCAAGCGTATTTAATGGGGAGAAGGATTTGGTAGCGGGCATTGCAAGCGGCAGGGTAAAAAAAGGAGATGTTGTTGTAATAAGAAATGAAGGGCCAAAAGGTGCACCGGGTATGCCGGAAATGTTGAAACCAACATCTGCCATTACTGGAGCAGGCCTGGGAAAAGATGTGGCATTGATAACCGATGGAAGATTCAGTGGTGGCTCTCATGGTTTTGTTGTTGGTCATATTACACCGGAGGCTTTTGAAGGCGGATTGATTGCTTTTGTAGAAGATAATGATATCATTGAAATTGATGTTGCCACCAAAAAAATGACACTTAAAGTAAGCGAAGAAATTATTGCTGAACGCAGAAGCAAATGGCAACAACCTGCTTTAAAAGTAACAAAAGGGGTGCTGTATAAATATGCAATGTGTGTGAAGGATGCAAGTGAGGGTTGTGTAACGGATGAGTAGCGGACTCCCCAAACCCAGCCTCCCCAAACCCCTCCAAAGGGAAGCCCCCTAAATCCCCCAAAAGGGGACTTGAAGGCAAGTGTCTAATTATTTAAAGAACTTTTAAAATAGTAACAGATGGAACTTCTTGATAAAATAATACAACCTGCAATTGCAGGCATTAAGAACCCCCTTTTTGGGGGCAGGGGGACTTCCCCTTTTGGGGGCAGGGGGGCAGTTAGTGGCTCCGAAGCTGTTCTTGATGCATTGATCCAGGAAAATGTTACCACCATCTTCGGTTATCCGGGTGGTGCCATCATGCCCATTTACGATGCATTGTATGATTATAATGACAGGTTAAAACATATCCTTGTACGACATGAACAAGGCTCAATCCATGCTGCACAAGGCTTTGCAAGAGCTAGCGGCAAAACGGGTGTGGTGTTTGCTACAAGCGGACCTGGAGCAACCAACCTGGTAACAGGTTTGGCAGATGCAATGATTGACTCTACGCCGGTTGTATGTATCACCGGACAAGTATTTGCGCACTTGTTGGGAACAGATGCTTTTCAGGAAACAGATGTAATCAACATCACCACACCAGTTACCAAATGGAATTATCAGGTAACAGATGCAACGGAAATTCCGGCTGTTTTGGCCAAGGCATTTTACATTGCAGGTAGTGGTCGTCCCGGTCCGGTGCTGATTGATATTACCAAGAATGCACAGTTACAGAAATTCGATTACGAAGGTTATAAAAAGTGCGATCATATCAGGAGCTACCGTCCTAAACCCATCGTTAGAAAAGAATATGTTGAAGCGGCTGCAACATTAATAAACGAAGCAAAAAAACCATTTGTAATTTTTGGCCAGGGTGTAATTCTTGGTAAAGCTGAAAAGGAATTTAAAGCATTTATCGAAAAATCCGGAATACCCGCCGCATGGACCATTATGGGTATGAGCGCAATACCAACAGATCATCCATTGGCAGTTGGTATGCTGGGCATGCATGGTAATTATGGCCCCAACTTATTAACCAACGAATGTGATGTACTCATTGCAATTGGTATGCGTTTCGATGACAGGGTTACCGGTAGACTTGATAAATATGCCAAGCAGGCCAAGGTGATTCATTTAGATATTGACCCTTCTGAAATTGATAAAAATGTAAAGACAACCGTACCAGTTTGGGGCGATTGCAGGGAAACCCTACCAATGCTAACAGCATTGGTTAGCCCAAAAACGCATCCTGAATGGTTGCAGCAATTTCATGACTGTACCGTTAAGGAAAATGCAACCTGTATTGAAAAAGAAATGAACCCTGTGGATGAAATATTATCGATGGGTGAAGTGATAAAGGCATTGAATGAATTAACGGAAGGCAATGCCATTATTGTTACAGATGTTGGCCAGCACCAGATGGTGGCTTGCAGATATGCAAAAATGAACCAGACAAAAAGTAATATTACCAGCGGCGGATTGGGTACCATGGGC
>JBBQEA010000288.1:0-5749 GCA_038320245.1 Chitinophagales bacterium
AGATACGATGATGCTCAATTTTGGCTAACAGGGTATTATGAGTTGCATTGATGCATTGGTAAAACGCCGGGATGTAATTGACTACGATGCGTAGGCACATGCCTGCATTATGGATGGCATCCGCATGCATATGGGTTATACTTATGCATTTAAGCACAACAATGTAGCAGACTTTGAAAAACAACTTCAACGTGCTGAAAAGATGGTAGAAAAAAGCGGTGGAGGTATTTTGGTAATTACAGAAGGTGTTTTTGGAATGGATGGTGAGCAGGGTATTTTAAAAGAAATTGTTGCACTAAAAAAACTATACCAGTTTAGAATTTTAATAGACGATGCACATGGGTTTGGTTATATGGGGCCAACAGGTGCAGGTGCTGATGAAGCACAAGGTTGTCAGGGAGATATCGACTTATACTTCAGCACATTTGTAAAAAGCATGGGCAGCATTGGTGCATTTATAAGCGGCCCCAAGGCCGTGTTGAAATATTTGCGCTACAATACCCGTAGCCAGATTTTTGCCAAAAGTTTGCCACTGATGATTGTAGCCGGAATGCTGAAAAGAATGGAGATGGTAGAAACCATGCCGGAGCTAAGAGAAAAATTATGGCAAAATGTTAAACGGCTTCAAACCGGCTTGCAGGAACGAGGATTTGACATCGGCAACACCAACTCCCCGGTAACGCCAATTTATATGAAAGGTGACGTACCCGAAGCTACACAGATGGTGATGGACCTGAGAGAAAATTATCATGTATTTTGCTCGATAGTTGTTTATCCGGTAATTCCTAAAGGCGATATCATTTATAGAATTATACCTACAGCTGCTCATAGTTTTGAAGACATTGATATTACGCTGAAAGCCTTTGAAGAAACCAAGAAAAAATTGGATGCAGGTTTTTACAAGGCTGCTGAAATTCCAGATATGGCAGATGTGGTTTAATCACAATTTGAATGAACGAGTTAAACAATAAAGTCCGGCAAATTGCCGGACTTTATTGTTTTTAAATACAGAGTCTTAAAACGTCTTTTAAATACACCGTAATAACAACCCCAGGAAAATTCCTGATAGCAGCTGCTGAAGATTTATGATATAAATGTTGGAACATCAATAGAGCATAAATGAACCGGCTAGTGAGCATTATGATTTCCAATAGAATATCTTCAAAACGGTATTCGGGTAAAAATTTATATGCAGGGATCGAAACATGATTCTACGAACAGTTGTTCTTTTTGGGGAAAGATGAAAACAACTAATTGGAATTCTCGCTATCAAAATTGATTTCATTTCTTGCCATGGCAACAGCCACTTCTACATTTTGTATTAGTACAGAAAGCGATAGGTACGCATTGAAATATTTCTGCAACCTTATTAACGCTGGTATTTTGATCTCTCTATTGGCAGATAAATATGCTGAAAGTTAAGAGAAGGAAATTCCTAATTTTCATACTCAGGATGTTTGCTTTTCACTGCCATAATGCCACAGTCTTAAAATATGCTAATAGTTTGTATATACCCTTGGATCTGAAATTGCCAAATAAGAGAATGCTGGCTGAACAATAGGTTAACCTATTCAATACCAAACTTTCAAGCTGGGGAGGAGCAACAAACTAAGAAGTAACTAACCTATTTGTAATCATTGGCCGTAAACAATCTAAAGGAACCTACAACTTAAAATACAGGGAAGGTTTCATGAGTGCTGTTCGTTTACTACTTGAACTAAAATAGAAATAACATTAGAAGTTTGAACTAGTCCCACCCGATTAAAAAAATTCATTCCTTTTACATTAGCTCATTTTATCATTTGTTACTCGAGCATGATTTTGTTAGCATCCCAAGAATCCAAAAATGTCAAATGAAGCTAAAACTAATTTCTATGAAAGAATTGAAAGATTCAATATCACTCAATTTTTTTTCTAACCACGGCTTTACATTTTCGAGTTCTTGAAGAAACAATTTGGAAAAATGCAATGCCTCAATTGCAATTATGGGGATGAAAAAATTAACTATCGCAAATGCCACCAGCGTAAAATGAAGCTATAAAAAAGAAATAAAAGGAAATTCAGTAAAATTTTATAAAATTGATTTCGACCAAATAAAACACCCGTAGTTAATTTATCATACAAATATAATTATTCTACATTTAAAAATAAAAGTTGATTTGATATCATCCGCTAAAAAACTTTCGTTTCAACTAATGTCATCTTTAAATGTTAGTTAGCCTATATCTGCCAAAAAAGCACAGCTAAAGTTTGATATTAAATTCAAAAGCCAGATCTGCTAAATTTTAAATTCCTGGTTCTAACTGAAATTTCAAGGACACTATAAATTACTTTTTTTGTGATTTATAGTGAAAAAAGGGTTGAAAGATTATAAAATAATGATAGGAAAGTTTTTAATTGATTTTTTTATTTATACATAAACCATATTATATTATTTATCAGTATTTTATATCATTTTTTTACTGTAATATTTTGATTACCATCCAACCAGCAATTACCTAATAATTAAACTGAATACTACCTCACTCTATAGTTTTTTTAAATTTAGTTAATTGCTACATTAATTTGATAATCATTATTATAAAATTTATTTTTAATACCATTTTTATTAGTTTAGCTGATTTGTTTAACGATCCTTAGTTGCATAGACTAATTACTAAAGTAATTAGCTAAATTATGTACAATAGATTGTTAACATATTTCTATAGATTAAACACATACGCTATTGATGCAATAAGAGCTTAATTTAGTGTTTCCGATTATTACTAAGCAACATGATCATAAATAGAAAGGCTACGCTCCCACTCTTTTTTGTATTACTGTCAATATTACCTATAGCCTGTATTACACCAAAGGTATTAGAATACAGAACGTTCAATAACTTTACCATTGAAAAACTAGGTTTCTCTTCCAGTGCAGTTAAAATGGATTTGATATACTTTAACCCGAATAACTATGGATTAGAACTAAAAACAACAGATGTAGATATTTTTATAAATGATGCTTACCTCGGTCATACTGCCCAGGAATACCAGATTAGCATTCCGAGAAAAGTGGAGTTCTCCATTCCATTAAAAATAAATGTGGACATGAAAAACCTGCTAAAAAATGGGCTGAATACTTTTCTCCGCAATGAGGTAACCATAAAAATAACCGGGAGTATTAAAGTAGGGAAGGCAAATGTGTTTATGAGTTTCCCGGTACTTTATGAGGGTAAGCAGACATTCAGCTTTTTTTAAAATAGAATAATTTAAGAAACCAATCCACGAAATAAGGTCATAGCATTTTTATTCGAGTGTTTTTCCATCCTGAAATTACATTGTATCCCTTTGCGATTTTTTCGATTTAGATAGCTTTTCTGCCTTTACCCCAAAAAGCAGCTATATATTCTTCCCAAAAAATGATGTTTGAAAATTTGCCTCAGTAAGAAAATATTGATGTTTTTTTTGAATTTCTCTGAATTTTAGGAGCGATTAAAAAAGCATCCGATGTGTCAATTCTTGAAAAATAATAGGTATTATTTTTGGTTGATTCTCCAGGAATGAGCCTTCTGAAAATATATAAAAAGCAATCAAAGTATCTTTTTTATTTCTTTAACCTTGTATTTTTTCCCAAAATATTCCATCCTAATAGATAAGACTTCAAACTTTCTTCGAGTCACAATGACAGTAATTCGAGTCTATTTTAAAATCAGCCTTGAGTTTTTCACTCGAGTAAAAGCCTGCATTTCCACCATATTTTTATTTGCCAGCAACTTGATCCCTGCCCTCCTTTTCTTATAATAAACTCAAAAATCAAATGATTTGGTATAAATATTCACCTTCAATTCAGCTGTTTCCCATTTTCAAGTGTTTCAATATTAATAGGTAAAATATTACTAAACAGCCTGTTTCAGCCCAAAAAAACCTGTTTCTTTGCCTGATTATACAATTGAATTCCAACGTCAATTACCTGTGAAATATTAAATGTAACCTGTCAATGCAGCCAACTATCCCTACAGGAATCAATAGCAGATGTTCTAAATAGGTACTACAATTCATCAGCAAAAACCTTGGTAATTCCGCTCAAATGAAGCGATTAATTTGCTAAGCGAAAATCCGGCAAAGCCGAATTATCCGCAAAATCCACAAAATTCTGTCTAAAATGCGGTGCATAGACAAGAAATAATTTCAAAAAAAGTGGAAAAGCGGCAGCATAACGGGTATAAAATAGCCCAAAAAGACTATTCTATACCTATAGCAACTATCTATTTTACATACTATTCAACATCTAATCCCCAATCTTTTCCTTTGTTAACGGCAGGCACACCATCAGATAACCACCTTGCCGGACGTTCTCCTTTTAGAAGCCAATCAAAAAATTGCTGTTCCCTAATCTGAATGTCTTTACGATTTTTTCTTTCAACAAGGTTGTGTGCCTCACCATTATAATTGAGCATCCAAACTGGTTTTCCGAGCCTGCGCAAGGCGGTAAACAGCTCCATTCCCTGGTACCAGGGTACAGCTCCATCTGCATCATTGTGCATTATAACCAACGGCGTTTGTACTTTTGGTAAATAAAATAAAGGCGAGTTTTCCATATACAATTGGGGCTTTTCCCAAAGTGTTGCGCCAATACGACTTTGTCCTCGTTCGTATTGAAACTGTCTGTTTACACCACTCTCCCAACGGATGCCACCATAGGCACTAGTCATATTGGCAACGGGCGCACCTGCCCATGCTGCAGTAAATAATTTTGTTTTTGTGATGAGATAAGCAACCTGGTATCCTCCCCAACTCTGGCCCTGGATACCAATTTTTGTGCTGTCTACAAAACCCATCCTTACCAAGGCCCTTGCCCCGCTTACAATATGATTGTAAGCGTCATTACCCGGATGACCTGTGGTGTAACTGATATCTGGTGCCAGCACCATGTACCCTCTACTTACAAAGAATGGAATATTTAACCTGCTGGGTGTAGGTGACGGGGGCGAATAATTGTATAATCCATCGGTTAATTTTTCATAGAAATAACAGATGAGCGGATACTTCTTTTTAGGATCGAAATTAGCTGGCTTATATAAAATGCCGGTTGTGTTTTTACCTGTGTAGGCCTTCCAGGTATACAATTCAGCTGTTCCCCAATTGTAATCCTTTTGTTGTGGGTTGATATCAGAAAGTTGGATAATGTTATTATATGTTTCAGCAGCTACTTCTCCCTGTTGATTAATGGCCTCAATCAGGCTTGAACTATCAACTTTCACAACAAAAATATTGGGGGGATTTTCAAAGTTTTCCTTTGTAAAAATTAGCGTTTCTTTGTTTTTCGACAAGGTATGTCTTGCTGTAACAGCCTTGCCATCGTAAATAATTTTCCTAGAAACATCAGCTTCATTCAGCTTTTTAAAATACAACTCCGACTCTTTTGTCTCCTTGTTTTGGATAGTAAAAAGATACCTGTGGCTACCATCAAAAAAACGTTGATCCCTATCCAATGAAATGTACCTGGAAGCTTTATTGAGTTGCCGGCCCGTGGAAAATTTATTTCCTGTACCACCCGCTACATATTTTGTAACTATTAGTGGGTTGTAACCGGCAACCGGAGAAACACTCCACACATCAAATTTATCATATAGATAAATGGCACTATCGCCCTGATGCCAGCCCATTACACCGTAACTTCTGGGCAAATCCGGTACATCGTTCTCTTCATCATACAATGGCACTTTAATTTTTTCGGTGATATTTTTTATAATGCCGGTTGCAACTTC
>JBBQEA010000289.1:0-5746 GCA_038320245.1 Chitinophagales bacterium
CAAAAAAGAGGGGACAGCCATAAAATTTACAGCTTACATGAGCCTGATGTAAAATGTTATGCCAAAGGGAAAGAACATAAAAAATTTGAGTTTGGAAGCAAGGCTTCTATCATGGTAGATCAAAGCAGTGGTATTATCGTGGGTGCCATAAATTTTACTGAATCTCTTCATGATTCTAAAACAATCCCGGAAGCGCTGAAGCAATATCAAAGACTAACCGGAGAGCCACCCCAAGAGGTATTTGTAGATAGAGGATACAGAGGTAAAAATGAACATAACTCAACTAAAATAAACATTCCAAAACCTGAGAAAAATATCTCAAAACAAAAAAGGAACGGATACATTAAACGTGCTGCGATAGAGCCGGTAATCGGGCATCTGAAACAGAACTACAGACTCAACAGAAATTATTTGAAAGGGATTTTAGGTGACAACATGAACGTGATGTTTGCAGCTGCAGCAATGAACTTCAAACGACGAATGATCCTCTGGCGTACAGAGGCGATTTTACGTTGGGTACTCCTCTTAAACTATTTTCAAAGAGTTTACTGGAATATTTATGCCCTGTTTTGTAAAGTGACTTTTTGAGGGTTAACTAAGTAATTTTTCAAACATTACTAATCTATCTTTTGGCTCCAATGCTTTCCAGTCGGCTTGTACCTGCTTTGTACCGTCAACTATGAAATTATTAATCCATTCCCTCAAATCGGTTGTGGTTTTGTTAGGCACTCCCTTTGGCCTGCCTTTGGGATTATTCGTTTTTCCTTTCATCTTGTAAATATTTGTTGTTTTCAAAAAGTTTGCCCAGGTCCGGGACCGGCAAAAATTTATTAGCCTGACAAAGAAAATGGTTTATGTGATCCCTCATTAAAGCATACTTCCGCACACTTCAAATATTTTTTTTCTTCGCCTGCAAACGATGAATTGTTTTCAATAGCTTGTTTAATGAGATTAAAAAAGCTGTCATCATTCAGGCCGCCAAATGTATAAGCAACCCTTTGAACGGTTAGCCATCGGTTGCCCGGTTGCACGTTCAATAAATCTTCAATTCCTTTGGCTATCCTTCGATCTTTGCCGCCAAATGTTCGCTGTGGGTAGTTTGTAGTCTTACAGGCTTTGGAGCTTCCTTCGCCTTAAAATTGCTTATTCGTAATGGCTCCGGATTTTCTCGAATAAGCATATTAGCATCATAAGAGAGATAACGCAAATCATTCACATTTCTTCCTTTGCTCGTATCGGGTTTAATTCCTTTGCTCATCAAAACATTAAAAATGCGTTCTGCATACTCACTTAATCTTTCCGGCTCTGCTATCAATGCGAGCGCGTAAAATCCCTTTCCTGTGCACGATAAGCCACAGAATCCAATGAACGGTAAACCAAAGACTGCCTGCTTTATTTCATCAATATCAAAATCTCGAATATCTGCATAATCAAAGTCAAGTTGTAAAATTCCCGTGCGTTCAATTTCAATAATTTTCCCGGCAGCTCTCGACTGTAACAATGCAGCCGGTGCGAAGCATGTCAGTTTCTCTTTAAATTTTGATTTTTGTATTTTATAATCAACATCATTTATCACTTCTTCATCGTGATCTTTCTCTAATTGTCTTAGCGCGTAAATGGTCGGGAAGCAATTGCCAAATAATGAAAATAAAATTTCCTTATAGGTGACAGGCCGTCTGATATTATCTCGGTGCGTAGTATAAAGAGAAACTTGTTTATCCATCCAATTAACTGTTTTCATTTTATTAAACTTTTTAGTGCAAAAGCTTTATTCCCTCACTTGTGTATTTAGTGTAGTGCAGTGCAACCCTATATATAGGCGTTGCACTACACCAATAGTAAGGTGCAAACCTGCACCATTTTGCACTGATTGCACTAATCATAATTTGCAGGATTTAATCTATAATTTCCATCTTCACCTTTAATAATAAATTCCCACCCAGCCATGTCCTTTATCATCTCTTTTGCCGTGCGTTCTTTCCGGTTTGTATGCTGCATTATTCTTTTAACTGCATCTGTATAGCTGTACGAAGTTTGTCCAGTAAAAACCTCTTTGGCAATATTTTTATGCTTCACAACCGTTGCAGCCGCCTTTTCTGTTTCGCTGTCGGGTGCATCAACTTGGACGTGGTAATGTTTTTCCTTATCGTAAATGAAGTGCACAGGGTGCACGTCTCCATTACCTGCCTTCCTAAATGCTTTTGGTATAAGTGTTGAAATATCGCTTCCTTTTTCTTTTTCAATTGTAAGCAGGCCAAAACATTTCCGTTGTAACTGGCTCCCGAAATGTCCCCGCTCTTTATCGCTGTTAGGGTTAAGATGCACGATAATAATAACAGGACAATCAAACCGGATTGAAAGATGAGTAAAATATTCAAGTATTTCGTTTGCCTATTCCTCATTATTCACGGATGAAATAAAATCCGCTCCACCATCAATTGTAATTAGGTGTATGCCATTAAATTTTTCAGCGCAAAGACGACAAATATTATCTGTAAATTCTCTGTAATCCGTCATAGATAATTGTCTGATATTGTAGGATTGCAGATTTTCAGGCGTAGCATTTAACCCGGCTCTGTTAAGGATTGAATTAAGATTGTCTTGCTGGTCGGCTTCGCTTTGTACCGTGTCCAGGTCAACGATCGCTTTACCATTCGCGGGCTCACATACGATTGTAGGAAATCCATCCGGCGTACCTGATTGTGTAAATGTTCCTGCTATAAATGCGCTCTTTATCGCAGATTTCCCGGCCTTTATTTGTGCAGAAATTCCCAATAAATTTTGGGGTGCAGCAATGGCGGCCCCATCCATTGTTATTGTGGGTACAGGGTGAAGTATATTTTTTCCCTTGGTGATCCGATATTCTGCAAAATCTGATAGAGCTAATTTAATTTCCTGTTTAACTTCATTTATTATTTCCTGATCATTTTCTCCTGTAAAATCTTCTAAAGAAAAACCTGGTGCATGTTTCTTTAAATTATTTCTTGTTACGTCCTCTAAAATTGCTTGATTATTCATTAACTTTGCCTTGATGTTTTTATATTATTTGATGCCGACAAATGTGGAGTTGTCGGCATTCTTATTTACGTAATCTTGTATTTCTTTAAGCTGGTTAAACTATCCATCACTTCAGAATATTTAAAGAAATTCTTTCCCCCTTCATTAGAATATTTTTTCAACTTCCCTTTATTTATCCAGGTGTTGATCGTTACTGGTGTGACATGAAGTAACTCGCACACCTCAGCAGTTGTTAAAAGCTTTTCCTGCTGCTCTTCTTGCTGCTGTTTACGAATGGCGATAATCACATTGTTGGTAATTGCAGTTAGTAACTGGTCCAAAGGGATCGGGCTTAGCACTATGTTATCCATTATCTACCTCCTCTTGTGTATTGGTTTTATTTGTATTGCCTAACATCCAAGCTTCTAATTTTTCACGTTCTATAAAAACTTTTCTCCCATTTGGTTTTGCGAATGGAATTTTCCCAGAAGATGTTAAACTAAGAATGTAAGTTTTTGCGTAACCGGTGTATTCGCTGGCTTCATCGGCTGTTAATATTCTTTTTGTTTGCAAGTCCATATTACTTATGAGTTTATAACAATGTAAATAAAGGCATAAAATTAGATCAAGAATTTAGTGTTTTTGCACTAAATATTTTAGTGTTTAGTAGGAGCCTGCGTTTGCGGCCTACCAATATCATGGTTCGCTCTAATCTTTTATTTGAATACTAAGTTTCACTAAGTTTTGTGAGCCCTGTTCAATTGAAGTACGGGGTGGGGGAAGGGCGGTAACAGTAAGGAGGAATTAATGCAAAAGGCCGGTTCTTTGCACAGCCTTATAATTTCTTTGAAAACAATTTTTGATTTTGATTTGTGATAAATTATGCTACTTTCTTAATTGGTATTATTATTCTTTTGTTTAGTTGGTTATTTTTAATTGTTATAAATAAAAGTGGAGTGCAATGCCTTATACAGCAACCCTAAGAATGGACCTGCTCCAATTGTTTTTGATATGTTCATTCAATCTTTTGGCAGTATCCAATTTTGATACGCGGATATACTTCAAGAAAGCCTTTTCAGTCTTGTGGCCTGTGACTTTCATTAAGTCAATAGTCGGGAAACCTTGTAAATAATAATTGGTTGCAAAAGATCTTCTTGCTGTATGCGAAGAAACTACTTCCCATAACATAACATCAGGCCTTAAAGTTAAACGACCTTTCTGGTCCATCCCTGCCAATTTACAAACCTCTTTTATGTAATCATTAAACTTTTGATTGCTTAAAGTTTTGGGCAATTTGTTAGCGTTCTTTTGGTATTTGTCGAATATTTCAAGGATAACCGGATTGGTAGGTATTATAACGAGCTCTTTTGTTTTTTGGGTGATTGTTTTAATAAAATATTCCCCATCTATTTGTACAATGTTTTCCGGTTTAATGTTGCTAAAATCAGAAAATCTTAACCCAACCCAGGCGCCAAAAATAAACAGATCCTTTACCTGGTCAAGTTTTTTGTTACTGATCTGAAATTTGTATAATTCGTGTAATTCTTTTTCAGTTAAATAAACCTGATCGGTTTCTTCCTCGCTAAAAGAAAACTTTGAATGCCTGAACTGCATATTGCTTGTGTATCCTAAATCTACAGCCTCACCCATAAAGACTTTAATTATTGAAATATCCTTTGCAATAGTGTTGACAGCTAATTTCCTGACCTTCTTTAAGTAGGTAGTGTATTTGTAGAAGAAGTCCAGGGTGATAGTTTCAAAACCAATCTTATACTTTGCATCAGTTTGAAAATCTCTTAAATGCTTCGCTACTGCACTATAATTTTGAAGACTTCCTTTACTTTTCTCCTTCCCTTTATTTTTTATTTCACCATTTATAAATCTATCAGCGAGTAAGAAAAGTGTTTCCTTATCCTCTTCGTTGTTGTTCTGATTTATAAAACCCTCTAAGGCTTCAATAATGGTAGCCGGCGCTGGGATGCCATTTTTTAAGAAAGTGTTATAAGTTTTTTCACAAACATTTTTTAAGTTATCCAAAAGATCGTTAAGGGCAAATTTCCCATCCGCCGTAGTTGCACCCTTTTTCTTTACGCGTTCTTTACCCGGATTCCAGTCTGCAGGTTTAATACTTTGGCCAAAGGAAAAAAAGAGCCTGTTTGTATTATAAATGAATTGTAAGTAAATGTTTGCTTTCCCTTTTGACTTTCCGGCCATTATTAATGGGTTTTAGTCTAAAATGTACTTCTGGTTGCCGTGGCATGTTTAATAATTTATATAAAAATAAATAAGTTTCACTAAAAGTTTCACTAAAATCTTAATTATTTTTGCACATGCCATAAAATGCTATAAAGATAGACCCTTTACATTGCTGGATTATATACTTAATTATATAACGGCTTAAAAATATAAAAAGACAGGTTGCTGTACTTCCCCTACAGCTTTTAAAAAAAGAGGTTGTCTCAAAAGGGCTGCCTCTTTTTTTATTTTCAGAAAAACAGGGCACCTTATTCACATTTACACTGTATAAATTAAGCCAAAAACGAGGCAACAAAAAAGGATGTTTTTTTGTCTTATAGGTATGGTAAAAAAATCAACTGTAGTCTTTAAAACCTACGCTCCCAATCAGGCGATGCTGTTACCCCCTTCGCTGGATGAACTTATTGCACAAGACCATCCGGTGCGTATTGTAGCTGACGTTATTGATAAAATAAATCTCACACCATTACTTCAAAAATATGAAGGTGGCGGC
>JBBQEA010000290.1:0-5675 GCA_038320245.1 Chitinophagales bacterium
TACCAATACATCAGTTGAACTTTATAATTGTGATGGCAGTGTGGGTGCAGCAATTGGTGCAGGAATAGGGGCTGGTATTTTTAGTGATGCAAAAGAATCATTCAGTGAAATGAAAGTGATTAATACAATAGAGCCTGAAAATGTGAAACAATACGAGGACTTATATCAAAACTGGAAAACAGAATTGCAAAAACATATTAATACTTAAACAAAGTCTCCTGCAAAAGAGACAACCAAACCAACCAACTATGTCAATATTAACAAGCAGCAAAGAATTTTTTCCCGGAATAGGAAAAATAAAATTTGAAGGCAGGGAGTCAGATAACCCAATGGCCTTTCAGTGGTATGATGAAAATAAAGTAGTGGCAGGCAAGCCAATGAAAGAGTATTTAAAATTTGCCTGCGCCTATTGGCACAGCTTCTGCGGGAGCGGCGCTGATCCATTTGGTGAACCAACACATTTATTTGCATGGAATGAAAAAGCAGATGCAGTGGAACGGGCAAAAGATAAAGCAGATGCTGCTTTTGAATTTATGACCAAGCTTGGTCTCCCATACTATTGTTTTCACGATGTGGATGTGGTGGATTATGGCAATGATGTAAATGAAAACGACAGGCGCATGCAGGCAATGACTGGTTACTTAAAACAAAAACAAAAAGACAGCGGTATAAAATTATTATGGGGCACAGCTAATTTATTTTCCAGCAGGAGATATATGAATGGTGCCAGTACCAATCCAGATTTTCATGTGCTGGCACATGGTGGTGCACAGGTGAAAGCTGCCATTGATGCAACAATTGAACTCGGCGGAAACGGTTATACTTTCTGGGGTGGCCGTGAAGGTTATATGAGTTTGCTGAACACTGATATGAAAAGGGAGAAGGCGCATTTTGCAAAATTCCTTCACGCAGCAAAAGACTATGCAAGGGCAAATGGTTTTAAAGGTTCATTTTTTATTGAACCAAAACCTTGTGAGCCAAGCAAGCATCAGTATGATTATGACAGTGAAACAGTAATTGGATTTTTACGTGAGCATGGATTGCTGGATGATGTGAAACTGAATTTGGAAGTAAACCATGCAACATTAGCAGGGCATACTTTTCAGCATGAGATACAGGTGGCAGTTGATAATAATTTACTGGGTAGCCTTGATGCTAACCGTGGCGATTATCAAAATGGTTGGGATACTGATCAGTTCCCTAATAACATTACAGAACTGGTAGAAGCTATGCTTGTGGTTATTGAAGGTGGTGGTATTAACCCCGGCGGAGTAAACTTTGATGCGAAAATCCGCCGCAACTCTACTGATGCCTCAGATTTATTCTATGCACATGTCGGCGGCATGGACACATTTGCAAGGGCATTGATTGTTGCTGACAACATCTTAAATAAATCAGATTATAAAAAAGTAAGGGCAGAACGTTATGCCAGTTACGATAGCGGCAAGGGTGCTGAATTTGAAGCAGGCAAATTATCATTAACTGATTTGCGGAATTATGCTGCTGAAAACGGCGAACCAAAAACATTGAGCGGCAAACAGGAGTATATGGAAAATATTATTAGCAGATATATTTAAGGGCTGTTACATATTCTTCGTAGTTAACGTATTAATCATCATAGTTGTTTAATTACATTTCATGCTTATTATTGGTAAAAGTGATAAATGAAAATACAATGAATTTAAAAGCTTCATTTCTGTTGTCTGCCACATTGTTTACCGGGTGCAGTCATACAACATCTTCTTCACAATCATCTTTAAAAGATGCTTACAGGAATGATTTTTTAATTGGTGCTGCACTGAATGAAGATTTAATAACCGGTAAAGATGCTGTTGGTACCGCTTTGGTTGCAGCTCAGTTTAACAGCACTACTCCTGAAAATATAATGAAGTGTGAGGTAATTCATCCTGAATGGGGTAAATACAATTTTGATGCAGCAGATAAATATGTAGCGTTTGGAAAACAGCACAATATGTTTATTGTAGGGCATTGCTTAATATGGCATAGCCAATTGTCATCCTTTGTAAATAATATTCATAGCCCGGATTCATTAAAGCAGTTCATGGTAAATCATATCAACACCGTTGCAGGAAGATATGCTGGCAAAGTAAATGGCTGGGATGTAGTGAATGAAGCATTGGACGAAGACGGCACATTGCGCAAATCAATCTTTTTAGAAAAGCTGGGAGAAGATTATATAGCAGATGCTTTTAAGCTGGCAGAGAAAGCAGCACCCAACACAGAACTTTATTACAACGATTACAACATTGAACAGCCAGAGAAAAGAGCTGCTGCTATTGCGTTGCTCAAAAAAATAAAAGCAAGCGGCGCAAGAATTGACGGCGTGGGCATACAGGCACACTGGAGTATCAACGGCCCGCCATTGGAGGATATTGAAAACGCCATCAATGAATTTTCTGCATTGGGATTGAAAGTGATGTTTACTGAATTAGATTTAACGGCGTTGCCCAATCCATGGGATTTAAAAGGTGCCGATGTAAATCAAAAATTTGAAGCTGATGCTAAAATGAATCCTTACCCCAATGGGCTCCCTGATTATATGCAAACCAAACTGGCAAATGGTTATGAAGATTTGTTTAAACTGTTTTTAAAACATAAAGATAAAATAAGCCGGGTAACATTTTGGGGAGTGAATGATGGCGGAAGCTGGCTCAACAACTGGCCAATTAAAGGCAGAATAAATTATCCATTGTTATTTGACAGGAATTATAAAACAAAACTGGCTTATGATAAAGTGATGGCTTTGAAGAAATAGAATTGAACAACCCCGTCAGTACCGCCCTGGCGAGACAAACCTTGACAGCAGTTGTAGAGACTTTCAAGAATTTAAAAAACCGCTGACGGGGCTGAAAGCCGCTGTCAGGGTTCAAAAAATTTGTTTAACTAAACGATTTCTGATTGTAAATGCCTGCAAAAAAATATTCATGAACACAACTTCACAAAAATTATCAGTACTGGAAAAAGTTGGATACAGTCTGGGCGATTTGGCTGCCAATCTTATCTTTCAAACCCTAATGGCTTTCCTTGCTTTTTTCTATACAGACATATATAAAATTCCACCTAAGACAGCAAGTTTGGTAATATTAATTGGAGGCGTTCTTGGCGCATGTTTCAACATCTTCATGGGTATGATTGCCGACCGCACCAATACACGTTGGGGGAAATTCCGTCCATGGATTTTATGGACAGCCATTCCTTTTGGAGTGATGTCATTACTGGCTTTTTCCACACCGAACTTTAATGAAGGCGGTAAAGTAGCTTATGCATTTATTACTTATTTTTTATTAGTAATTATTTATTCAGCGAATAATCTTCCTTACTCTGCGTTAAGTGGTGTACTCACCGGCGATATGAAGGAACGAAACAGTTTATCCTCATATCGTTTTGTTGCAGTGATGGTGGCGCAATTTATTATTCAGTCTTTGTTGCTGCCCATTGCAATTGCTGCTGGTCATGGTGACAAAGCAAAAGGTTTTGAAAAAGTGATGCTGGTGTTTGCCATCATTGGTGTAGTGTGTTTCATCATTACTTTTCTTACAACGAAAGAAAGAATTGTTCCGCCGAAGGAACAAAAAACCCCCATAATGCAGGATTTAAAAGATTTGTCAAAAAACAAACCTTGGATAATTATTTTATTTACCACCATCCTTGTGTTTATAACCCTTGCATTGAGGGGTGGCATGAATATTTTTTACTTCAAGTATTATTTAACAGAAGCAAGTCAAACTAATTTTTTAAATGATATTGGTTTCAGTAAAATGCTTGACTGGCTAAGTAATATTTTTGGTGAAAGTGCCTTTGCTGAATTCCGCAAACCAGGCAGTGCACCTTTTGCTGCAGTCAGTTTGGTTGGCGCAGCAGCCACAATCGCCACCATCATTGGCATTTTGTTTTCCAAATCGCTGGCAGATAAATTTGGCAAGCGGAATATATTCGGTACGTTTCTTTTTATCTCTGCTTTGTTTATTCTCGTTATTTATTTTTTATCAAACACATCTGTCTCTTATGTTTTCATCGCACAGGTTTTATATGGAGTTACTTTTGGTGTTACGGTTCCGTTGCTCTGGGCAATGATTGCAGATGTGGCCGATTACAGCGAATGGAAAAACAACCGGAGGGCAACGGCCATCATTTTTTCTGCCATGATATTCGGATTAAAAATTGGGGTGAGTGTTGGTGGTGCAGTATCTGCATGGCTGCTGGGTGTGTTTGGATATGATGCCAATGCTGCAGTACAAACAAGTTCTGCAATACACGGTATTAAGTTACTGGCCACTGTGGTTCCTGCTGTGCTGTTTATTGCGGCTGCATTTTTATTAAGCCGCTACAGCATTGATAAAAAAATGGAATTGCAGATTGAAAGTGACTTAAAAATGAAGCGCAACAGGCAATAATATTTCATTACAAATTAGCACATCAGCTAATCATCGCATTTGCATTATGCCAGAAGAAAGTATTGAACATATAAATTTTGATAAGTTAATTGCTGCTGCCATTTCGCAGCCGCTTATCAAACACATGTACACCGCCGACCCATCCGCACATGTGTTTGATGGTAAAATTTATATTTATCCATCGCATGATATTGATGCAGGCATTCCCTTTGATGATTTGGGTAGTCATTTTGCCATGGAAGATTATCATGTCATTTCAATGGATACTCCCAATGGTAAAGCAACAGATAATGGTGTGGCATTGCATGTGAAAGATGTGCCTTGGGCAGATAAACAAATGTGGGCACCTGATGCTGCATATAAAGATGGAAAGTATTATCTCTATTTTCCTGCAAGAGGAAAAGATGGCCTGTTTAAAATTGGTGTGGCTGTTGGTGATTCACCCATTGGGCCTTTTGTTGCAGAAGCTGAAGCAATAGAAAACAGTTACTCTATAGACCCTGCAGTTTTTAAAGATGATGATGGCAGGCAATATATGTATTTTGGTGGCTTATGGGGCGGGCAACTACAATCTTACAGAAATAATAAATATGATATAAATAATGCAGAACCAGCCGCAAATGAAAATGCATTACTGCCAAAGGTTGCAATGCTAACAGATGATATGCTGCAGTTTGCAGAAGCAGTAAAAGAAATAATGATAACAGATGAAAATGGTAAACCACTTTTGGCCGGTGATAATGAAAGAAGATTTTTTGAAGCATCGTGGATCCATAAGTATAATGGTAAATATTATTTTTCCTACTCAACAGGTGATACACATTTTATTTGCTATGCCATTGGCGATAATCCCTACGGGCCGTTTATTTACCGGGGACGTATATTAAATCCTGTTGTTGGCTGGACAAGCCATCATTCTATTTGTGAATTTGAGGACAGGTGGTATTTGTTTTATCACGATTCAAGTTTATCAAAAGGTATTACGCATTTGCGTTCAATAAAAGTTACAGAAATAAAGTATGATGCGGAAGGAAAAATAATAACACTGAATCCCTATCGTGATAGTTAATTAAAGTAGCCTGGCTTTAAATAAAAAATGATGAAACTATTTTTTGCATACATTCTTTTAGTTGTTGAGCCGGGGGATTTTACAGTGATGGTGGGAACGGCTTCAGATAAAACATAGAGTGTTTCCCTGAAAGTTGTGAAATAAGCGTACATTTTTATAATAAAAACTACATACCATGAAATTTTTTATTG
>JBBQEA010000291.1:0-5645 GCA_038320245.1 Chitinophagales bacterium
GCACAGGTGGGGCAAAAATATTTTAAGTCCGCCACTCCATTAAGCGAAGGCATTACAGTAGGATTGGCAACTTTACTGGAATCAAAATATATACTATTGCTGGTAAGTGGTACTAAAAAAGCCGCAATTGTAAAGCAGGTACTGCAGGGAGAAATTTCCGAAAACATTCCCGCCAGTTTACTACGCAACCATCCCGGGTTAAGAATTTACTTAGATAAAGAAGCTGCACAATTACTGGCATCATGAAAAGTGAAATGATCCTTGGGATTGATATGGGTGGCACTAATGTACGTGCAGGCATTGTAAAAAACGGGATTGCAACGAATATTATTACACAACGGATCAATGCAGGCGGTTCAGTGGAAGAAGTACTAAATGAAGTTTTTGAACTTACAGATAAAGTAATTCAAAATGAAGTAAAAGCAATTGGTATTGGCTTTCCGGGTCTTTCAGTAAACGGTATTGCTTACGATGTGTATAATATTCCTTCTTGGAAAGAAGTATCGTTGCAGCAAATGATGGAGCATCGTTACAAACTACCTGTGCTGATCAACAACGACGCCAACTGTTTTACATTGGGTGAATTTTATTTTGGAAAAGGCCGTGGTCATGATTCAATGATTGGCTTAACGATTGGTACCGGGCTTGGCGCAGGCATCATCATCCATAAAAAATTATACTCCGGTAAAGCAGGTGGCGCAGGGGAGTTTGGAATGATCCCTTATTTAGATAAATTTTATGAGTACTACGCCAGTGGTCAATTTTTTAAAAATATTTACGGCATTGATGGAGAAACCGTTTTTTCAAATGCCATGCAGGGTGATGCTGCATCCATAAAAATGTATGAAGTATTTGGAAAACATTTTGGCAATGCCATCATTACTATGTTATATGCAATGGATATTGAGCTGATCGTATTGGGAGGATCGGTTCGTCATGCCTTTCCGCTATTTTCCAAAACGATGTGGGAGCAAATTCAAACTTTTGAATTAAAAAGGGGATTACATGAATTTAAGATCGAAGTTTCTGAATTAGGCAACAGCGCTATCCTTGGTGCTGCGGCATTGCATTATGGTTCGTATCGATAGCGATATTTAAAAACGGGAAGATTGAAAAAATTATTTTTTGCCCACGATGGGGAAGTAAAGATTTGAGCTGGGTCAGCTTATGCCACAAAGAAAAAACAGCTCATGAAAAAAATGAACTGCTACTGATTGGCCAATACTGGCAGTCTTTTGAAAAGGATTTTGAAGAAATCCTTTCTTACCATCACACCTAAGTTTGCTCCAGCTCTTTATATGCTGCATCATCCAGTAACGAGAGAACCATTGGCTAATAAATACGATATTAATTGCTGGATGATATTATTTAAAAAAATCGCTCTGAATTATTTATGCTGTGCAAACAACCATGCCATCAAAGTTGGTTCTGCAAAAGCATTGTCCCAGCTATTGTGGTTAACCCCGGGATACAAAGAAAATTTTACATCGGCATTTACCTCTTTTAATGCATCTACCATTTTTTGCGAATATACTGGTGCCACTACCTCATCTGCTGCCCCATGAAAAACCCACCATTTTACTTTTGTAAGTTGCTGGGCAGTTGCTGGATTTGCTCCCCCACAAATAGGAAATGCAGCCGCAAACAGTTTGGGGTTTCTTCTTACAATTTCAAAAGTTCCCATTCCTCCCATGGACAAGCCGCCAACATAAATTTGCTTTTTATTTACAGGAAAATCTTTGATTATTTTCTTGAGCAGTTGTTGTGCTAAATCCATTGCTATTGTTGGCTCTCCTTCAGTTTTGAATATAAATTCCCTTTTGCCAGATTCATTTAGTTTAGCCTCCATATTGCTCCAAAAACTATTTGCTGGGCATTGTGGAAATACCACAATGGCAGGATATTTTTCCCGGATGCTATCCCGCAAAAATAAACCAGCGCCATGTACCAGTTGGCTTTCATTGTCATTCCCTCTTTCCCCTGCCCCATGCAACATCAATATCAAAGGATATTTTTTTGATGCATCATAATTCAATGGCAACAAAATCCGGTAAGGCAGTGTGTCGCTATTCACCACAAAAATTTCTTTTTTGTAAAGAGATTTATCCTGTGCCTGCAAACTGGTAACTATTGAAACCATTATAAGAAAAACGAAGAATTTTATTTTCATGAGTATTAGTTTTAAAATATCAATGTGGCAATAGAATGAGGTAATGCAGTTAGCTCGGCAGCTTTCCCGTTTACCCATAAAAAATAATTAGTTTTTGCATCGCCCTGGTTCATTACTATGACTATTGTTTTTCCATCAGGATTCACAAATGCAGTTGTCAGCAATTGGCTGCGGCTGGCGCTACTGGCAATTCTTTTTGCCCCAGGTTTTATAAACTTAGAGAATTGCCCGATGTAGTAAAATGCATTGGTATAAATCAGCTCACCGGTTTTTGTATCAGCATGTACGGGGGCAAAACAAAAATTACCAACGTGGTTTGGTCCACCGGTTTCATCCAATAAAATATTCCAATCGGTAAACCCACCCATGCCGTTATTGAAATCGTTGATCATGGAACGGCCCTATCTTTCACCCAGCTTCCAGTCGTCTAAACGGGTAGGGGTAAACTTCTCATTACAGCCTTCGGTAAACATGATGCTTTTATCCGGGTAAGCCTCGTGCACCCGCTTAACATTTTCATACATAGGTTGTCCGCCACTCCAGTCTTCGTACCAGTGAAAGCCAATACCCCAGGCGTATTTAGCCGCCAGTGGATCGCTAAAATAAGTTTGTGCCCGTTGAAACATCAGGTCACGGTTATGATCCCACACAATAATTTTTTTGTTTTTCAGGCCTGCTTTTTCCATGGTTGGCCCCAGGTTATTTTTTAAAAAATCCCGTTCTTCTTCTGCTGTATAAATACAACTTTCCCAAATCTGATTTGCCATCGGTTCGTTTTGAATACTGATACCCCACACAGGCATTCCATCTTTTTCATAAGCCTTTATAAACTTAGTGTAGTAATTGGCCCAACTACTGTAATATTCTTTTTTTAAATGCCCGCCGTGGAGCATATCATTGTTGTCTTTCATCCATGATGGCGGGCTCCATGGGCTGGCAAATAAATTAAGTTTACCGCCGGCAGCAACCATGGCAGCTTTAATAAAAGGAATTTTAAATTTTCTGTCGGGTGCTATGTCAAAAGTTTTTAAGTCTTTATCATTATCGGCTACATATGTGTAGCTGCTGCTGCTAAAATCGCAACTGTTAATATTTGTTCTTGCAATCGTATAACCAATACCATCTTTTTTATCAAAATAAGCTTTTAATAATTCCGCTTGTTTGTCTTTGGAAAGTTTAAAATAAGTTTCAGCAGATGCATCAGTTAAAGCAGCGCCAATGCCAAAAAATGTTTGAAAGGTTTTATCCGGATCTACAAAAACACAAACCTGCGTTTCTAAAGGCTGGCCCATTTGTTTAAAAGAAACGGTATTGGTTGTGGACAATCTTAGTGCAGTACTGTCTGCTGTTGTGTATGCTGCTATAGTTTTACCTGTGGTTGAAACCGGTTTTATTTTTTTGGAGGATTGTGCATTTGCTGCTTGTTGTATCCCTGCAAAAGCAAGCACAGCCAGCGGTATAAAAAATATTTTTTTCATGATGGTATTTTTAATTATGAAATTAAAGCCTATTTATATCAATGCACTGGTTTACCAAACAAAAGTACCGGCCGACGCTGCCGGCAATGTAACAGTAGTCCATTTGTTTTTGAAACGTATATTAAAAGTTGCAGACGCTCCATCTTCATTTAATACCAGTAGTACTTTTTTACCAGTTGGTGTAATAAATGCAACGCTGGAAAGGCTACCGGAAATATTGCTTGCAATACGCACAGAACCAGCCGGTATAAATTTAGACGCCTGCGCAATAATGTAATATCCAACATTTCTGCTTACACTTGTACCAATTGTTAAAGCGCCTTTGCATTCGGTACAGCCACCGGGAGTGTGGGGCCCGTAAGATGGATCGTTGGCCAGGTTCCACTCCAGCGCATTCTTACTCCAGTTGCGCATGGAGCCAATGATTACATTTTTTATATGCCATTTAAAATCGCCATCAAAACTGGTTTTTGCACCAGTCCATTGTTCTGTAAAATACAGGTTTTTATCCCCATACGCAGTGTGAACAGTATTTAGCGCACTGATATCACCACCATACAAATGGAAAGCGCTGCCATCAATGAAAGCCCTTGCTGCAGGGTCATTCAGCACAGTAATGGGATAGTTTGGATTATCGCAATTATGATCCCAGATAATAATTTTTGTTGTGATACCTGCTGCTTGAAATGCAGGGCCCAAATTGTTTTTTACAAATGCTGCCTGTTGCAAAGCAGACATTACCATGCTTGGATTATTACCTCCATGCTGTGGTTCATTTTGAATGGTAACGGCATCAATGGTAATTCCTTTGGCCTTCATTACCTGGATATATTTTACAAAATAATTGGCATACACGCCATAGTATTGTGGCAATAAACTGCCACCCATTGAGTTGCCATTGTCCTTCATCCACACCGGCGGACTCCAGGGTGAGCCGAGAATTTTTATGTTGGGATTGATGAGTAAAATTTCTTTTAACAAAGGAACTACATCTACAGAATCAAGCGACAGGTTAAAGTTATTCAGATTGATATCTGTTTGCCCCGCAGGCATATCATCATAACTAAAAACCGAAGCATTTAAATCGGATGCGCCAATACTTACCCGCAGATAACTTACACCGATTGAACTGTTGCTGCTACCAAATAACTCCTGCAGCAATGCTACTTTTTCTGCACTGCTTAATTTATTAATCAACGCTGCACTACCACCAGTAAGTGTATAACCAAATCCATCAACCGTTTGATATTTTTGTGTGCTATCAACATCAATAAATGCATTGGTGTTGGCTGTAGTACCAAAAGACAACACTGTACTTTGTTTTTGCAGCAGCACAGATTCATCTGCTTTAGTAAGCCAAAAATCAACTTCATTGGTTATAACTGGAGGAACCACCGGAGGGTTACTACCACCTGTTGAAGTTTTTGAACAGGAACAGGCAAAGAGTAATACTATTATACAAAAGATGCTGATAACAGATAGAATTTTATTTTGTGACATTGCGAATATTTTAATAGTTGTTTTTATAATAATTTAAATGAAGCTTCTTTTACATCCCGGCTATTGCCACCGATGAATACTTTAAAATCTCCTGGCTCAGCCACGTATTTTAAATCATAATTGTAAAACTTCAAATCGCTGACAGAAATGGTAAAGTTTACTTTTTTTGATTCCCCTGCCTCTAATTCAATCTTTTGAAAACCCTTTAATTCCTTTACAGGCCGTGTACTGCTGCCAACCAAATCACGAATGTACAATTGCACTACCTCTTTGCCGGCTACAGCCCCACTATTTGTTACCGTAACGGAAGCGGTTAAAGTTTCGGTTGATTTAATGCTGCTGCGACTCAGTTCAACCGGGCTATAGGTAAAATTGGTATAGCTCAATCCATAACCAAATGGATATAGCGGATCATTGTTTATATCTATATAATTAGACTTGAATTTTTGAAACCATTGTCCTTCTGGCAGTGGACGTCCGGTATTTTTATGATTGTA
>JBBQEA010000292.1:0-5582 GCA_038320245.1 Chitinophagales bacterium
AGTTACCAACTGGCTACCCCGGCAGTATGCTAATGGCATTGGTGCCGCCGGTTTGGTTTTACGTAATGAACCGGAGAATAAAAGAACTGGAAAAAGTGAATTAACTTTACCCAAAGCAAAAATCATGTCTGCTGTAGCAAAATCACAATTATCTGAAAAAGATTACCTGGCATTAGAAAGGAAAGCTCCCACCAAAAGTGAATATTATAAAGGGGAAGTATTTGCAATGTCGGGCGCATCTAAAGAGCATAATAAAATTGTTGCTAGTACAATAGTTGAAATCGGGCAACATTTAAAAGGCAAAAAGTGTTCAATAATGCCAAGCGACACCCATGTTTACAATCCCCTAAATACATTATTCACTTACCCGGATGTAGTGGTTACTTGTGAAGAAGAAGAATATTTAGATACGGAATTTGACACTTTGCTCAATCCAACAATCATCATTGAAGTGCTATCAAAAAGCACTGAAGATTACGACAGGGGTACTAAGTTTGCACTCTACCGTTCAATACCATCATTAAAGCATTATGTTTTATTCAGCAGTTTGCAATACCTGGCAGAAGTGTATACCCGTGACGGAGATACATGGGTTTTAACAACCGCAAACGGATGGGATGGAACTTTATTCCTTAGTGCCATAGACTATCATTTTAAAATCAGCGATATGTACTTTCAAGTGCCCAATCTGGAAGGATAATGATAAAAATAAACATCTTGCTAAATAAAAATGGTTGCCTTTAAAGCAACCATTTTGTTAGTAATATCTACCTTTTTTGAATTGCTAATTAATCGTCCAGATCTCATTTCCCCTAAGCAATTTATCCAAATCGCCTTTGCCTTTTTTAGCCATTACTTCCTCCATTTGCATGGTAAGTCCATCTTCGTAACAAGCCCTGTCAGTTTCATAAAACACACCAAAAGGTCTAGGTAAATGTCCTGCCAATCTTGGGTCATCAAACATGCGGATTAGTATCTGTGCCTTATAAAAATCTTTATCATCATGTACCCATAAATCTTCCAGCGTAGCATCTTTGCCAATTTCAACAATAACTGGTTTAAAGCCATCCAGCTTAATTCCCTTATTTTGTGTAGCTCCAAAAACCAGCGGTTTACCTTGTTCTAAAAACAACACTTCTTCTGGTTTACTACTTTTTTCTGTAAATATCTCAAAAGCGCCGTCGTTAAAAATGTTGCAGTTTTGGTAGATTTCCAAGAACGATGAGCCTTTATGAGCCTGTGCTCTTAGCAACATAGCCTGAATGTGTTTCGGATCTCTATCCATGGTCCTTGCAATAAAGCTGGCATCTGCACCCATTGCCAATGCCAATGGATTAAATGGATGGTCAATACTTCCAAAAGGGCTACTCTTGGTTATTTTATGTTCCTCAGAGGTAGGAGAATACTGCCCCTTGGTTAATCCATAAATTTGGTTATTGAACAGCAAAATATTTACATCAAAATTTCTACGCAGCAAATGAATGGTATGGTTACCACCAATGCTCAGACTGTCACCATCGCCGGTCACAATCCAAACACTCAATTCGGGCCGGGCAGCTTTAAGGCCGCTTGCCACTGCAGTAGCCCTGCCATGTATGCTATGCATGCCATAAGTGTTCATGTAATAGGGAAAACGGCTGCTACAACCAATACCACTTACTATTACAATATTTTCTTTTGGAATGCCAAGTGTAGGCATAACTTTTTGCACTTGGGCTAATATGGAATAATCACCACAACCAGGGCACCAGCGTACTTCCTGGTCGGTTACAAAATCTTTAGCTGTTAAGGGTGCCGGTGGTGTTACGGAAGCAATCTCTGACATGTTAATTCTAATTAATTATTAAAAGTAAGAATAAACTTTTGCTGAAGAATACTACAGCAAAATGTTACACAAAAGTAAAACACAATCAGTTAGTAAAATACATAGTCTCAAATTATTTGGATAAGTCTGCAAAAGCAGGCAACCAGCCTGCAATACTTATCTTTGCAATATGTTAAAACATACTTTAATAAAAGCTACAGAGGCAGGTGCCAGAGAATTGCAGCGTTTTTTTAATACTGATTTTAAAATTACCAACAAGGAAGGTATCAATAACCCCGTTACTGAAGCTGATCATGCTGCTGAAAAGGCAATTTTTGCTGTTATTCAAAACGATTACCCCAATCATTTTATTTTAAGTGAAGAGGCAGGTGAAATAAAAATGGACAGCGAATACAAATGGATCATCGACCCAATTGATGGCACTATTAATTTTGCCAATGGCATTCCCATCTGTTGCGTAAGCATTGGGCTGGAACACAATGGAAAAATCATAATGGGCGCTGTTTACAACCCCTTAATGAATGAATTCTTTTTTGCTCAAACAGGTTTTGGCGCTTCGCTAAACGACAAAAAACTTTCTGTAAGTAATAAGACGAAAGTGGTGGACAGCTGTCTGGTTACCGGATTCCCTTACACCTATCTTGATACGCCAAATGGGCCATTGCAGGTATTTGAAAAACTAATACGTAAAGGAGTTCCCGTAAGGCGTTTAGGCAGTGCTGCGATCGATCTTTGCTGGGTAGCTGCAGGGAGGTTTGACGGATTTTATGAACACAAATTGCAGGCGTGGGACAGCGCTGCAGGCTATTTAATTGTTGAAGAGGCTGGTGGCACTGTAACTGATTTTAAAGGCAGCCCTTATTCTGTATACCAACCCGGAATAGTAGCAACCAATGGAAAAATCCATGATGAATTAATAGGCATAATCAATGGAGAAACCATTTAATTAAAATCACTTTTAGTATTTAAAAAATTCAATAAAAATGAGCAACGAAAGAACAGAAATATCCTCACTGGGAGAATTTGGATTAATAGACCATCTTACAAAAAACAATGAAATTAGAAATGCAAGCACCTTGCTAAGTGTAGGTGACGATGCTGCGGTGATTGATAATTTCGGTAAGCAAACAGTTGTATCCACAGATATGCTGGTAGAAGGCATTCACTTTGATTTAATGTACACACCACTAAAGCATTTAGGCTATAAAAGTGTGGTAGTTAACCTAAGTGACATTTACGCCATGAACGCAACTCCTACTCATATTACTTTAAGTATTGCTTTCAGTAACCGCTTTAGTCTGGAAGCTTTAGATGAGTTTTATGAAGGCGTATATGCAGCCTGCGATAAATACGGTGTTGATTTGGTGGGTGGTGATACTACTTCTTCTCAAAAAGGTTTTATTATTTCTGTAACAGCTATTGGAGAAGTTACCCCCGATAAATATGTAAAAAGAAGTACCGCCAATAAAAGCGATTTGCTTTGTGTGAGTGGGTTTTTAGGTGCTGCTTTTTTAGGGCTTACTATTCTGGAAAGAGAAAAGAAAGTTTATGCTGAAACAGGCGTGCAACCAGATTTGGAAAACCAGGCTTACATAGTAGGCAAACTATTAAAACCGGAGGCTCGAAAAGATATCATCGATTTTTTAGGTGATTCAGAAATAATGCCCACTTCAATGATTGATATCAGCGATGGTCTTAGCAGTGAAATTCTCCATATTTGCAAGCAAAGCAATGTTGGTTGTGTGTTGTATGAAGATAAAATACCCATTAATGAAGAGGCAAGGCAATATGCCTATAAACTGGAACTAGATCCTACAGCCTGTGCCTTAAGTGGTGGCGAAGATTATGAACTGTTGTTTACCATTGCACAGGCAGATTATGAAAAACTATTATTAAACGAACAAATAAGCGTAATAGGCTACATGACAGCACCCGAAGAAGGAAGCCATTTAATTACAAGGGGTGGTAACAAACATGCACTGGTTGCGCAAGGCTGGAACCACGCTGGCAAATAAAAATTGTAACAGCTGGCCTAACTGCCTGAAGCAGTTTTTCCAAGATAACTGGCATTATCAATTTCGATAACCTTAGCCAACGGACTATGGCTTTCCATGTCTGCCAGTAATTGTTTTTTAATTTGATTATCCTGAAGTGAAGCTATACCACAGGCTTTATCAAAATCAATATGCATACCATATTTTTCCAAAATGGGAGGAACATTTTTCAATTCGGGGAATACTAAAAATTCCTTAACGAAAAAATAAGTAGTGCCATCAATTGCTTTTGTGTAAGCGGTGTAAACGTTTTGCATAAAGTTGTATTTACGTGATTAATAATCGAATGGTTTGAAAATATCAATTGGCATTCCTTTGATAGTTAAATCAAATTACAATTTATCAACGCATTGTAAAATCAACACAAAAACATCAACTTGTAAACAGGATATTGAATAGTAGAATTCAAAAAAAAAACAGGATAAGATTTAAAACCTGGCTGGCAAAAGGAAAATTATTGGTGGTTGGCTATTTCGCAGGATTGGAGACTGAATAGGGATTAAATAATTTACGAAACAAATGTACAGGTAAATTTTGAATTGAACGATATTATTATACACCGATAACGATGAAATCTGCCCGCACTATATTTAAAAACAGAATAACTAATTGGTAATAAGTAGCATAGGTTACGATACAAAAAATCCGGATTGTTTGCTTCTTATAACACACAATCCGGAAAGCTTTTTATGTTTTTAGTCTACACTAAATTTTTCTCCATCAGGTATTCTGCAATCTGCACGGCATTGGTAGCAGCGCCCTTACGCAGGTTGTCACTTACAATCCAGCAGTTAAGTGTGTTGGGTTGGGTTTCATCTCTTCTTATCCGGCCCACAAAAGTTTCGTCTTTTTCATGCGCTGTAAGTGGCATCGGATAAATGAAGTTGGCAATATCATCCTGCACAATTACGCCGGGAGCATTGCTCAATAATTCTCTTAATTCAGCCAGGTCAAAATCATTTTCAAACTCAATATTTACACTTTCGCTATGGCCGCCCATTACAGGAATCCTTACCGTTGTTGCTGTTACTTTAATAGAATCATCCCCAATAATTTTGGTGGTTTCTTTGGTCATCTTCATTTCTTCCTTAGTGTAACCGTTATCAAGAAACACATCAATCTGAGGAATGGCATTTAAATCAATAGGGTATTTATAAGCCATTTCGCCTTGTATTCCCTTACGTTCATTCATTAACTGATCCACTGCCTTTACACCCGTTCCGGTTACGCTTTGGTAAGTGCTAACTACCACCCTCTTTATTTTATATCTATCATGCAAGGGCTTTAATACAACTACCATTTGTATTGTAGAACAATTGGGATTGGCAATAATTTTATCTTCAGCAGTCAGCACGTTGGCATTTACTTCTGGTACTACTAACTTTTTTGTAGGGTCCATTCTCCATGCACTTGAATTATCTATTACGGTAATTCCTGCTGCCGCAAATAATGGAGCCAATTCCAATGAAGTACCACCTCCGGCAGAAAAAATAGCAATGGCCGGCTTTGCAGCAATAGCATCATGGTAGCTAACTACAGTATATTCCTTTTCCTTGAACATTACTTTTTTACCAATAGATCTTTCAGAAGCTACGGGTATAATTTCGGTAACCGGAAAATTTCTTTCTGCCAGCACCTGCAACATTTTGCTGCCAACCAGGCCAGTGGCGCCTACTACTGCTACTTTCATTTTGTTGTTTTAT
>JBBQEA010000293.1:0-5509 GCA_038320245.1 Chitinophagales bacterium
AACAACTAACAGCCAAATTACTAACGTCCAGCCGAAACTAAAGCTGATAGTGAACAACAGCCCAAGATAACAACGTCCAGCCCTGCTTTTGCAAATACTTTTGTTGTGTGCTGCTTTGTCAACTATTACGGACAGGCAGCTTATTTCTTTTTTTCAATAACCCAGTTGTCACCCTTAAATTTTCTGTGAGCAAAATATCCCATTGGCATGTCGGCAACTTCAAAAAGTGTACTGTCAATTTTTGTGATTTGTCCAAGTCCAACGACTTTGGCAACTTTCGAAAAGTCATCAAATTTGTCGTCGCTAAAAAATTGCCAGGCACCATCATCTTCGTCATGATGAACTTCAGTTATTTCCTTATTGTCAGTTATAACGAATTTGGTCGTGAACACAGCAGTATTATCAGCTTCCTTGAATTTTTTCTGTGTCATTGGTTTTGATGTGTCGGTTTTTTGGTCATTAAGTTTAGTTGAGTTGTCAACAGCATTATTTGTCGTGCCACTTGAACAAGAAACGAAAGTTGTCAACGCTACAAGTCTAAAATAATTTTTCAATATCATTTGTCAAGGTTTGATAATTGGGGTGTGTCCGAAAGTAGCACACAACGACCAGGGCTTTGTGCAGGTGTGGAATTAGATATTCGTCCGCCCACAGCCGCTGCTGATTGAAAATATAAAGTTGAAATTAAGAACTAAAGTTGAAAGTTGTTTGTCCAGGCCGAACCACAGCCTGGATTTGCAATTAGCTGATGTTTGTTGGTCAAGCCACAATTGCACAAAACCCAATGTTGTACGCATACCCCATACCCTTCTTGTTGTTGATCAGTCTGGTAGGTCTGTGTCCTACGTTAGAGTGTTGTCTGTGCGTTGGAGCAAGGCAGGCTCTTATGCAAGGTTAGTTTTTGTGTGTCGGCTTTGTGTGCCTTGCAAATGTGCCTGATTTGCAGCGTTGGCTTAATTGGCGAACAACCATTATCTTGGTCTTTAAATGGGTTTGGGAACAAATTTTAATAAACCTACTTCAATTTTCATCCTTTTTTAAACCGTTTTTAAGTTCAGCATTTTCACATTGATAGCAACTACAATGGTGCTTATACTCATAAATGTTGCTCTATTAATTTACTCCTAGCTAAAGTCGCACATACTTAATTAATTAATCCTGCTACTAAAAATAAAACTGCTGCAATCGCTGCTGCAATAAAATTGTAAGGGTTTGCATATTTTAGGTACTTCGTATGATCAGCATGAGCAATATTTGACGACATATTCGTCATTCCTGCAACTGGTGAAGTAACATCACCAAATGTCCCTCCTGTAATTATTGCCGCTACACAAAGGGGAATGCCGGCTCCGGACACCACGGCAATTGAAATTGCAATAGGCATGAGTAAAGAAGCTGCGCCCCAACCCGAACCAATAAAATAAGTTACGGCAGAAGATAGTATAAAAAGTGAAACGGCTACACTCCATGCAGGCATAGAATTGCCTAAGTTTTGCCGTATGAAATCATTCAACCCCAATTCTTGTGAAACAGATGCTAAAGGCCAGGCTAAGGCGAGAATTACCAGGGTTGTCATTATTTTGTTGCCACCGGCAATGACATCGGAAGTCATTTCTTTTAGATTATATTTTTGAAAAAAGTAAAAGACAGCTGATATAGCTATAGTGATAAACAGTGCTACAAGCATGGCTCGGTTTGGGTCTGTGTTAGACATGGCTTCAATAAAAGTATTGTTACCCGATTTATCTTTGCCAAAAAACCAAAAGAAAAAAATACTAAGAGAGATTACGCTTAACAACGGAACAATAAGATTAATCACCTTTGGCTTTATTGATGGTTTCTCATCTTCCATGTTCATCTTCATGCCTTTCATCTCTTTTTCACCAGATTGTTTTGTCTGAGCATTTACAGGTTTTTTCAATTGATAGAAGATGGTAAGAAAAGTAATAATTATTAATATGATACTGAAAAACTCTAAAGGAATAGCTTTTAACCAGATTTTATACGCTGAGGTGTTCTCTGGGTTTCCGGCTGCTTTCAAACCAATGCTGATATTTGCAATATTAAATCCAACAAAAGTAGTAGCGATAGGAATTAGTTCTACTACCGGACTTGCTGTATTGTTTAGCATAAAGGCAAACCGCTCTTTCGCCATTTCATTCTTCTCGGCAAGCGAACGGGTGATGGAACCCGCACCAACAACCCTGAAACCACAATCAATAAAAGTAAAAGGTATCAAAGCCCAAAGTAAAAAAAATACACCTTTCTCGCTTTTTACATGCCTGTCTGCTATATCTGAAAATGCTTTTATGCCGCCTGATTTTATAATAAGGGAAATTAAACCACTAAACAAATACAGAAACAAAAGCACCTGAAGGCTTCCGCTATCTGTTAATGTGTTTACAATTTGGTCAACCGCCGTTTCAAAACCACCTGTCAGCGTTGGGTTAAGAAAATAACTTCCAGCCAGTAATCCGATTAAAAGAGAAGGAACAATTTTCTTAGACCAAATTGCAATTGCAATCGTGATAACAGGTGGTAAAATTGAAAGCCAGAGATTTTGCATTGGTTATTTATTTTATTCTTTCCGACTCTTTTAAAAAAATACAAATACGGTTTTACTTCGATTCATTTTGGAATGATCTACAGTAAAATTTGTTTCCTATTCAAACCGAAAAACCTTTTCAATTTAAAAAATCATCAGGTTATAATATCATGGCTGCCAAATGACATACCAGATATTCCTGATGGATATTAATATCAATCGTCTAGCCTTTTTTTCAAAGCATTAATAGTTTCTGATAATGTGCCATAACTTTCGTTGATACCTGGTTTAATCTCCCGGATTTAAATTTTCTGAAACTTTTAAAATCTAACATAGCGATCAACGTTCTTCATCATAATCAGGCACAGTGCCTTTATTGTCAAACCCCTCGCTGGAACGGGCTCTTACATTTTCAACTGCACCGGTTATAATGTTATCAAGTGCTGCTGCAGTTGTATGTTGACCTTTTTTAAATTTATTTACAGGGTCACTTCCGGGGCCTGTTTTTTTACCCTTTTCTACTGGGAGCACTTCTTTTCCTTTTTTCATTTTTTCTAATTTTAGTTATTAATAAATATATACTGAAGGAGCTATCCGTTTGTCTATAATAACATTCTTTAGTTCATTTTTGCTTTTTTGAATAGATTTACTGGACTCTTTTTTTACACTTTATCCACTAAGCTATTGCAGCAATTTCCCTTATAGTATAATTACCCACTTTACTAAGCTGTTCCTGTAATACCTCTATGGCAACTGGTTCACGCATGGTAATCAATACACTTTGTGGTTTTAATTGAACATCCGCATCTTCAACTCCGGAAATTTCAAGTAATGCATGCTTTACGTGATTAACACAACTTCCGCAACTCATGCCTTGTATTTGATATTTTCTTTCCATTTTTAAGTATTTAAAATTAATAGGTTAATCCTTTTATAGGCATCGGGAAAAGAAAATCCATAAACACATTGTTGTGTGCTTTTGATACATGATCTTTAAATGACTTCATACTTCGATGCATTACAGTGGTATATTCCTTTCCCAACTTCAATACAATTTTTTCGAGATTTAATAATTCTTTTTTTATAGCAGCAACTCTTTCTTCCTTTTTTACCGGTAAATCTTTATCAAGTTGCAGCATATTCTTTTCAAATAATTTATCAGCCTCTGCATAAAACGAAGTAAGCAGGGGATCACAGGAATATGTTTTTATATGAGAAATTTTGATCGCCGATTTTTTTTCTGCTTCATCCAGTTTACTGTCACTATTAGCGGCAAGCAGGGAGATATACACAGGAAATTTAAGCAGCGCTTCATTTTCTCTTTCAGAAATATTTTTAATCCAATTCATTTATTTTATTTTGATTATCGGGAATACCATTAATTATAATGATTAAATTACTTAACCCGCTGATCACTCCTTATCCGTCCAAGTATAGTATTAAGAGAAGCCTTTAACTTATCGATTGCACTGTTAACCGCAAGCTCATAAGTATCTGCTAATCCTGTAACAGCCATGGGCTGCCTGCCTTCAAGACGGGCTTCAAGCAAACATTTTTTGTCATTGAGTCCTTCTTTTGAACCATTCTCATCAGATAGATGAACTTCCAAGCGTGTTATGTTTTCACTATACATTCTTAACTCTTCAGATAGTAAGTCGTCTAATTTATTGCCAAATGCTTCATGCAGACTTAAATTATTATCCGTGTTTAATTGAATAGTCATACTGTTTTTTTAAATTACATTTTTTATTTTCTTTTGCGTGAGAAGGTAAACCAGCCTCCTATTATTATAACAATTACAAGTATAAAAAACCACCAACCCATATGCATTCCCCAGTAATAATAATGTTCATTATTGTGCATCATAATTTTAATTTTAAAGTATTTTAGTCAATTATGAAATTACTTACCCATTCCTCCCATATGCTTCATCCCATTCATACTGCCATTACCCATCCTGCTTTGCATCATTTCCATCATTTGCTGATTTCCCATCATCGTTTTAATCATTCCAGACATCATAGAGGTGTCACCATTAGCTCTATCCATCATAGACGACAGCATATTTTGCATCATGCCGGGATTATTTTGCATCATACTCATCATCGAACTATGGTTACCAAGTGCCATCATTTGATTTTCCTGCATCATCATCATGCCATTTTTGCTATTCATCATAGTTCCAATCATTTCTTTTGACATCATGGTATCATTAGCAATTCTGCTCATGATTTCATTTCTTGTGTCCTTATTTGAAAGATCGTTTAACTGACCCGATGTAGGCTCGCAGGAAGCGAATACCATTAACAAACTAATTACCAATAAAACTGTTTGTAAAGTTTTCATTATTACTATTTTTTTTGTGAATTAATTCTGCTACTAAGACTAAGAAAAGGTAGGTACTTTAACTACCGAAAATGTTATACAATTACCAATAATAGTTACATCATTCACAGAATCTCAAGAGCCATTTGAATGCGGGTGATTTATTACTATAAACTATGCTAACATAGTGCCATCTTATGATTGACTTGAAGCGCTGAATTTTAGAGAAGAGATTGAGAATATTGGGGAATAAATTCCTCACCATACATTTTTCTGGCCACTTTGAATGCTTGCTAATTTTTAAAAGGGTTGTGGTCATCTTTCAACCCGAAAGTTGTTTGCTGCGTGTTGGTAATTGCAGTTCTTTTGCAAGGTTGTTTTTGTGTCGGGGTTTTGTGTACCTTGCAAATGTGCTGCAATGTGCGGTGGGCAGTTAGGGTTTTGGTATTGATTGTCCTGTCACTTGAATGTGAACGGAATTCCTTTAGGGGGTTGCGTACAACGTCATCGGCTTGCCGAAGTTTGGGAATTAGAATTCCTTCCGCCGGTTGCTGATGCAGGTTAAAGGAACGAAAATTTACTTAAACCACAAAGCCAGCCAGCGGAACTGAGAGCGTAGCGGAAAACCGCTGGCGGCAA
>JBBQEA010000294.1:0-5468 GCA_038320245.1 Chitinophagales bacterium
AAAAAATAGTGGATGGGTATTATTGTTCGACGGCAAAACAACAAATGGCTGGCACACCTATAATAAAAATTCAATTACTAATAATTGGAAAGTTGCTGATGGAGCACTTGTAATGGATCCTGCACTAAAGGGCGACTATAATTCCGGAGACCTTGTTACCAATAATGAATATGAAAATTATGAGTTTATTACTGACTGGAAAATTTCCGAAGGTGGAAACAGCGGAATTATTTTTGATATAAAAGAAGACCCAAAGTTTTCTGCCACCTATAATACCGGAGCTGAAATGCAGGTGCTCGATAATATAAAAGCCGATGATAACAAAAAGGAAAATCATCTTGCAGGCCTTTTATACGATATGTCTGGCACCGCAGCGCTATCAAATCCCAAACCTGTTGGAGAGTGGAACCAGGTCCGCATCATTCAAAATTAAGGACATCTCACTTTTTATTTCAATGGAATAAAAACCCTGGATACTCAATATGGAAGCGAGGATTGGAAAAATATGGTTGCAAACAGTAAGTTCAAAAACTGGCCAAGCTTTATGAGTTCACCAAAAGGAAAAATCGCCTTTCAGGATCACGGGCATGAAGTTTCTTTTCGCAATGTTAAGATCAGGCAATTTTGAGTACAATATTTAATTTGCGTAATAATTGCAAATCTCCAGAATGCTAAAATCGTCGGCAAAGGGGATATATCAAAGCCCTTCGGCTTCCAGTTTGCTATACAGTTCATTCATTATAATATTAGATAGCAACGGCCTCAAAGGACTACCCTGTTGAAATTCATTTTGCATTATTGCAGTCGGTCATTAAGCTCAGCCGACAAACTTTCGGCTAAAAATTCGTTGGCAATATGTTTAACGGAGGGCTGTTCTGCACCGGTATGGCGACCCTTATCTACAAGCAGCATCAGTTGATCTTGCTTTTGTAATTGTAAATTTTGCTTGGCCTGTCTAGCGGCTTTGTGCAATGCCTTACCATCATTATATTGGTGGCTTGAGGATGTACTATCAGATTGTGCGTGTCATCATTCGCATTAGGTGTATTAAACGATACTTCACCAATACTTTTTGTATGATAAAGCTACGGTTGTCTGGGTCATTGGTGCTTATTTGTTTTTCTATTGTATGGGAGTGATTTAAGAAAGACCATTAAAATGCTGAATTACCAGCAACTAAATAAGCCAAAGAAAGGCTGACCTATAATACAGTTCAAGGAAATAAGCGAGACGTGACAGTAAAAAACGAAAGACAATGTAACAAGAACCACATCCATCTTTACCGAGACGCTACTGGCAAAGGTAAAGGGAATTGCTTATTGAGATCGCATTGATATGAAAGACGTGGTAAATGAAGCGCTAAGACACAGAGTCAAAATATGAAAAAAGCTATGGGTTAATCAAACAGGTCACTGTTAAAAAGGATTGTAAAATAAAAATTGCTCTTTAATTAATTACGCACATACATAATAACTGTATAAAACCTTGCTCGCGTTCATGCTCGCTACAATCTCCTATTATTTCTGTTCAAAAAACCACTCTTTTTACTACGGGCTGTAGAATAATTCTTACGATTCGCTAATATGTTTTACCATAATTTAGAAACCTAAATATTTTTTTAATCCCCGGTAACTGACTTCACGTTTGCCGTGGTTGCAATTTTTAAACAAAATCAACAAGCGTGACTAATGAAATAAATCAGGCATGGCATGTAATTTATGATAGCTGTGCTAAGTTATTAAAAGACAAAAGCACTTTTGATAAGATAAAGTTTTACAGTTCAAAACCTAATGAACTTTTAGATAAAATATACATTGTAGCCGTGATAAGACAGAAAACTGATGAAGCCGAAATTATCTTTCAAATTTTAAGAGATAGATAATACAACTATATAACACTTAAAAGATGTTCAGTTAAGTTTTATTCAGTTCAATGAACAAGGGTTGTTCAACAAATAACTGTTCTACCTTTTCTGTCAACTTGTTTCAAACGTTGCGTTACACTGAAGTCGTAAATGCCACACAGGCCTCCCATAATTTTATCCTGATTGATCTTGCGCTGTATGCGCGAACAGAAAGAAGCGAACTCGTAGTACCTGCCATATTTGTATTGAAATAGCCTTTTATCTCTTTGATTACCTTTGGCCAAATATTCGTGGTATGGTTGTTCGCAGACCTCTTTTAGGTTTGTATCAGTGATGTTGAAAATAGTTGTTGTAAAAAACGTGGTAGATAGATCAATCAAATACTAAAAATGCATAGCCACCTACTGCCATTTTAACTGCAGGGTTTATTTGTGCGTGCATTAGTATAACTGGCAGTCTGATTGGATACTATTTTTGAAAGATGTAATCAGCTAACAGAAAGTGTTATATTCAATGCCTGATTCATAAATCGCGGCTTTTAATTTGGTCAGGGTTTTGAGCAGATCACCTAAACTATTAGGAAAATGAAAAATATCAATTCCGGCGCACCGGTAAAATGCAGTAAAGATATTTTGATTGATGTATCTCCTACCAACGTCTGGGCGGTTATGACCAATATTGATAATTGGACCAAATGGCAATCAGCCATCCGTAAGCCAAAACTTAACGGGAAGTTAAAGCCCAATAGTACATTTGACTGGAAAATGAGGGGAGCAAAAATTCATTCAACTCTGCACACCGTTGAACCTTTCACAAAATTTGGTTGGAAAGGAAAAATACTGGGTGTGTCAACCAATCAAAACTGGACGCTGACTGATTTAAACGGACAAACGCTGGTTTCTGTGCATGAAAGCATGGAAGGATTTCTTGCCGTGCTTTTAAAAAAGTCGTTCAATAAAACCTTAGCAAAAGCAATGGAAAATTGGCTCGTTTTATTAAAGGCGGAATGCGAAAAATAAATAAATCAACGACCAATATTGAAAAATGATTACTTAGGATGACACTATAACCAAACCCATAATATCGATACAACAGGTATCATAAAGATTCCTTTCTCTCCTTCAATTTTACCAAAAATTCATATCAGTTCTAGTGTTATGTTAAGCATTAATTGACGGATAAAGTTTTTTCAATTTTATCCTTGCTTCCTTATTTGTAAACTGCCAATTAATTTTATTGTTCTTATTATTTCTGTTTGATTGCCATGCCTGAACTTCCTCTTTAATTTTGTCGATGTCAGAGATATGCCGGTTTAAACACTGTCCATTTAATACATGTAATTCTATTTCTGCCATGTTAAGCCAACTGCCATGTTTTGGGGTATAAACAAATTCAAATCTGTCCCATAAACGTTTTGCTTCTTTGGGTGCATATGGGAAGGTTTGTGACAAAGGCTTTCGCTGGGTTTCTTAAGAGTTTCACTACATAAAAATAGGTCTAAAAATGGAACATAACGCTTTACTCAGAATTATTGGGCTACTGGTATTCGGTGCAGGCTGCTTACTAAGTCTTTCGTTTAAGCAGAAGGACGAAAAATATCAAAAGACTAAAATCCACGAAGGAGAGACCTGCTACTCATCAAGAAAGAAAAACAATCAATTATTAAATCGGATTGCGTTTTTAACTAAAGTCTTGCAATACAAAAAAGAAATTATTTAAGTGTAGGAAGACAGGTGCTCACGTAATCAGAATTATTTCATAATCAGTAAAGATTATGCAAATTCGTAAAGATGGAAATTTAAAAGACTTGTTGAAAATAAAGGGCATTTGTTGGCGAGATGGAAAGTATTGAAATAGTTAAATTAAACTTTTTTTAAGCAAATTCTTGTAATCAACTGTTTTAAACCTTTCCAATCAATTAAAATACAATTCTAAGAAACAACTTGTTGTTTTAATTTCCATGCTTTAAGAAACATTGAAAAATCATAAACGCCGATGATTATGCCGGTAATTACAAAAGGTAGAATCGCTAGAAATAATTTCCTAGTAAATTGGCTAACATAATAAAGAACTAAAGTAGTTATGATAAAATGCATAAGCAACCCTATTACCTGGAAAACCCACGCAAATTGACCCCCTTCCGCCAAAACAAACTGACCCCCTCCGGCCATTTTAAATTGACCCCCTGATACCGGCTGAAATTGACCCCCTGGACGATGTGATAAAAGAACAGTTGTTTTTGTAGGATAATAATCGGTTGTTTTAAGCAAAACAACGGAGATTATTTATGTCCAACAAAACAATTGATATGTTTAAAATCAGGCAAATATTGCGGCTTTATTCAGAAGGAAGAGGCAGCAAGTTTATCAGCAAAACAACGGGTACAGCACGTAACACGGTAAAGAAATACCTGTTGCAGTTTGTGGAATTACGCCTTACGATAGAGCGGGTGGAAACCATGAGTGACGGCCAATTGGCCAAAGCTTTTTTAATTGTAAAACCCAAAAAAGAAAGTAGCCGGGTCATTGATCTGGAAGCGTTGTTACCGGAGCTGACTGCCAGGTTAAAGAAACGGGGTGTAACCAAAGGAATGGTTTATGCAGACTATATCCGGCAGTGTCCTGAAGGATACAAGCACTCTGCTTTTTTGGTGCGGCTGAACAGCTACATGGGTATGAGCAAGCCTTCTATGCGTGTACCTCATAAAGCAGGCGATAAACTCTTTATTGACTTTACCGGAAAGCGTTTACAGGTAGTAGATATAAGCACTGGCGAAGTGCAGGATGTGGAAGTATTTGTTGCCATCCTGGGCTGCAGCCAGTTCACGTATGTAACAGCAGTAGCCTCTCAAAAGAAAGATGATTTTATAGTAGCATGCGAGCGGGCACTGCATTTTTATGGCGGTGTACCGGAGGCCATTGTTCCGGATAATTTAAAATCAGCGGTAAAAAAAGCCGGCCGGTATGAATCAGAACTCAACGATAGTTTTGCTGCATTTGCAGCCCATTACAACACGTATGTTTTTCCTGCAAGGGTTTATAAGCCCAAGGATAAAGCACTGGTAGAAGGGGCTGTAAAAATAATCTACACCAGCATCTTTACTAAAATAGATGAAAAGGTATACAGCAGTTTAGAAACGCTCAATGAAGATATTTTAATTTACCTGCTGGCCCACAACAGTACGTTGCTTACAGGCTGTGATTATAGCAGGTTGCAGCAGTTTGAGGCATTGGAGAAAAATGTTTTAAAGCCGCTAAACAAATATCCCTATGATCCTATGACTACCAAAACGGCCACGGTTGGTAAAACCGGGTATGTTTCCGTTGACCACCACTACTACAGTATCCCTTATAAATTTATTGGTAAAAAAATCAAACTGATGTACAACCGTACCAAGGTGGAAGCCTTTAGCGAGCATGAATTAATTGCTGTTCATGTTCGTTATTTTGGCAAGGAAAAATACATACAAAACGAAGACCACCTTGCCTCCTGGCACCGCTATCCTACGGAATGGAACCCTGAAAAATTTATTGCCGATGCCGCATTAATCGGGGAAGCAGTAGTAGCCTATATTAAAAAAGTATTGTCCCGAAACGAGTATCCC
>JBBQEA010000295.1:0-5416 GCA_038320245.1 Chitinophagales bacterium
GATTAGCCGAAGCTTATCTGAATTGTTTTTCAATAAATCCTTTACACCAGTTTCATCAATTAATGCAACATCTACCGGCTCTTTAGCCCACTTTGCCTCATATTCCTGCAAGGTATTTTCCTTGGATGCCCATTTAATTGAACAGCCAAAAACCTTGGTGGTTTTAGTAGCTACTTCTCTGTTGTTGAGTAAGGCTTCCAATACTGTTTGGGCATCAAAATTATTAGGTGTTTTTGCAGGGTTTTCTACATCATCAATTCTGCCCTGGTAACTTAGTTTTCTCTCTCTGTTAAAAATAAAAATATGCGGTGTAGCAGTAGGGCCATATGCTTTGGCAACGCTTTGTGTTTTACCATCAAATAAATAGGGGAAATTAAAATTCTTTTGTTTTGCCCGCAGTTTCATCTCCTCAAAAGTATCCCCCATGTCGCTATATCCCAATTCATCTAACCTTACTGCATCCGGATCGTTGGGCATAATGGCAACTACCGACACGCCTTTGGAACCATAATCCGCTTTGAGCTTTATTATCCTGTCTTCATAAGCCTGCGCAGTAGGACAATGGTTGCAGGTAAAAACAATCACCAATAATTTTGAATTACTGAAAGATGCTAATGTATACGTTTTGCCATCCGTTCCGGCAAGCTTAAAATCCGGAGCCTTTGCGCCAATAGCCAAGGTTGGATAATCATCGATTGCTGATGCAGTAAAGGATGAAAAAGTGAGTAGAAAAAAAACTGTAATGATGGTTGAAAAATATTTCATTTTATTTTTTTGAAAAGGTACATTTTTGAATGGTTGCAATCAAATGAATTTATATTTTTTATTAATCATTTTTTGATTGCTGTTTATTTAATCGAAAAATACTTACTGTGGATAAAATTGCACAAAAAAGCTGCCGCATTATTTGCGGCAGCTTTTTTACTAATTCGTACTACGTATATTTCTTCTTTAATTTCGGGAAACTTATCTTACCGCCATTTTAATGACCGACAATAAACAGGCTCAAAATATGATTTTATACATGCATAAAACAATTATTAGCCTTGAGCTATTACTGTATCGATAAAGCTCCCTGCACTATCAAATTCTTACCAGCGTTTACTATAAAACTTGCACCTGTTGCAATATTTTGGGGAACATTCAATAAACATTGTCCACCTGCAATATTATCAATTATGATGGTGCTAAAAACGGGTAAAGTTGCAGGGGGTATTAAGTTATCAGCCCAATTAGCAGCATCATTCCAGTTACCATTTCCTGTAAAAGTATACGTAATGCTTTGAGCAGTTGCACCACTTATAGTAACAGTTGCATCATCGATGATACTATCTAAAGCATCCGTTACTGCTGTAACTCTTGCAACATTTATAACGGGAGGTGCAACACCATTTGCAACCGGATTAAATGTTGCCTTAAACTCCACTTCAAATGAATCTAATGGCGCCAGCGACCCACCAGCCATATTGCTTGCACTGTTACCCAATCTAAATTTAATCGTTTTAGTAGATGCATTATAATCTGCGATATCATCTCCCGCTGCATCAGTTTTAATACCAGCTGTAATTCCCGGGCAATAATTTACTTTTAATGAATTGGGAACAAAGATCAGTGTTGTAGGCAAAGAATCTGTAAGTACTATGGAAGTTGAATTACCAACTCCAAAATTTTTACCTTTAATTATATAGGTTAATGTTTCGCCGGTTTCTGCAATTTGATTATTGCTTGCATCAGTGACAGATTTAGTAATCTTAACATCAGATTCTTTCATTTTAATAGCTGCAGTAATTAAACAGCTAAAGTACTGATCTTGCGTTGTGCCGTACTGAAGAGATAGAGTGTTATCTTTTGGCATCAACCCATACCCTGTACCAACATAGAAATGATCAATATCAATACTCATTTGATCGGTATAGTTAGGATTTTTAGTTGTTACATGTACACCATTAATTGTTTCAGTTCCGTTCCAGAAGTTGTTGGGTTGATTGAGTGCATTGCTTAATATAAAGTTGTTAACTTTAAAAAAATCACCATTAAATCTTGCATCACCTTCCCATGCCACCAAGCCAAGTTGTGCCTCTTCGGCAGTTATACCTTCAGGAGGTATATTTAAGCCGGTAATTCTAACAGAATTAACTGTAACAGCGTTATTATTAAACACTTCCAAAAAACCATCAATAACCCGTATACTGTTATAGTCTAGCAAAGGGTTTTCATATACTACTACGATAGTCCATGCACCATAATTTCCATAATCTCCACCCAAACCTGTAGAAAAAGCACCATTCCCCACGGTATACGTACCAGCCCCTTCCTGCTGTACTAATGATGTAATATCTACAAAAGCCTGGTAACGGCTATACTCCGTACTTAAGCCTGCTTCTTGTACGGACTTATCAATTTGTGCAGCTGAAAATTCCTGGTAAGCACCAGTTGTGCCCTTGCGAATTTTAATTTTTTGATTTATCGGATCTGACATATTGAATTGAGACTTCAATGCCCGTCCACCCCAATATAATCTTGCTAACTTAATTGTGTTGGTACCAACTGGTAAAACTAAATCAGCGGAAGAAGAATTTTTTGTACCTGCGCCTTCACCAGTATTGCCGTCGATATCTACATATTGCATACTGGTAGCGCCAAAATTCCCATTATCATAAAAACTGTTTCCATTAACGCTATTTCCATTCATAGCTACCGTATTTACAGTGCCATCCGGATTTGAGTAGTACATCAATGTGTTTCCAAAAAGTGTTGTACCGCCTTTCATATTTTCTGAGTAAACCGTACCCAGTTTACGAAATTGAGCCTGGGAGGAAGTTGACAATAAGAAGAGACAAAAAAAGAGACAAGATTTAATTCGGTTGAAGGGAATCACAGAGTAGATTTTAAACATGGTTTTCAAAAATTAACTTTAAGGTGAAAATACTATTTATTATGTCGTTAATACTTTAAGCAAAAACTACACCTATTTTGCTAATTTCTGCATAAAAATCTACAAAGAAGTAATTATTTCTTAATAAGGGGATTAAAAAATATATTTTGTATTGGTTGAATTACTTTTCATCAATTACACGAAAGTCATTTAATATCAATCCTCCCCGCCCCTATTTTGGATAAATAACATTGGTTGGTTAAAATACTCTACAAACCCAAAATATTTTAAATTACAAACCCTGACACTGAATTCCTATCCTACTTGTTAATCCCATTATTTTTAAATAAAAAAAACACTTTATTACACAAAAAATCATATAAAATGCCAGCGTTGAAATTATTTACTACATACAAATAGTTTTACAGCTACCACCCTTAGGCTATTTTACTAAAACCCCTGCTGCAACTGAATTTCATCAATAAAAATACATACCTGTCCCTTAATAATAAAATAGTTTTATTGGCGTTTGAACCGATACATAGCGTAAATATTCAATGTCCTGATTACCAATACGCCCAAATAAATTAAATGCAATCCAAAAAAACATTCAACCACCTGCTAATACTGCTGTTAATTTCCTGTTCAACAGCAACTGCCCAATCAATAAATACTGCTACTGTAAACGTTGGTGGGGGAACTTATTCCCGGGGATATTTTCAATTCGATTGGAGCATTGGTGAAGGAGCATCAATAGAAACTTTTAAAAGCCCCAATAATTATTTGCTGACTACAGGTGTACTTCAGCCCTTTACCGAAAAAAATCTAACCGGTGCATACCTAACCTACTTCTGGAAAAAAGATGAAGTAACCGTTTTCCCCATCCCCACACAACGTATACTGGAAGTTGATATTAAGGTGGCTTCGGAGGGCGTAATCAATATGCAATTATTTGATCAGCTTGGTAAAGTGGTATTAACTAGTCGCTTTGATTATATCATAACAAACAGAATTCAAAAATTAGATCTTATTGGCCTGGCGCCAGGTATCTACTATCTCGATATCACAATGGGCAGACCACTTTCTTACCCGGTTATGAAGAAGGGAACTTTTAAAATACAAAAATTATAAGTAAGGCTCCTAAAAATATTTAACCCGTATAAAAATAAGCATCAACAACAATAATAAATAAAGCTCACTCCTTTTAGTTTTAAAAAATCCAAAAAAACATGAAAAAATTATTCTCTTTCCTTACGATGCTTTTATTTACGCTGGCAGCATTCTCACAAGCCCCGCAACAATTCAATTTTCAGGGAGTTGCCCGCAATGCACAAGGAAATGCTTTGGTGAATAAAAATATTAGTTTGCGTCTTTCCATTATTAATTCCATCAACAGCCGGGTTCCGGAGTACAGTGAAACAAGAAATGTTACCACCAATGTAGTGGGTCTTTTTAATGTGGTAATTGGAAGTGCCGGTGCAACCGCTGTTGTAGGTTCGATGGCAGGCATAACCTGGTCAACCGGAAATAAATATTTATTGTTGGAAATAGATCCCCAGGGAGGTAGCAACTTTATTGAAATGGGTGCTACCCAATTACAATCTGTGCCATACGCACTGAATGCTTACACAGCAAGTCCGACTGGAACAGCATCGGGTGATTTAACTGGTTCATACCCCAATCCAACTATTGCCACAAATACCATTACCACTCAAAAAATTAAGGATGGCAATGTTACAGATGCCAAGATTGTAACAGTAAGTGGTATAAAAATAACCGGAAATATTACCGGTAATGCAACTAATGTTACAGGGGTGGTAGCCATTAGCAATGGAGGAACAGGCGCAATAACAATTGCAGCGGCAAAAGCCAATTTGCTGTTAGATAAAATTGATAATACAAGTGACATAAATAAGCCAATAAGTGTTGCTCAGCAAGCTGCTTTAAATTTAAAAGTAAACATTGCAGATACAGCGGCCATGTTAAACAGGTATACAGCAACACAGCGAATGCTTGATTCATTAACGTTGGTTGAAAGCAGATTGAATTTAAAAATGAATATTGCTGACACTGCTTCAATGTTAGCGCCATATGCAAATACAGTAACTATGATTGCTGCCGATGATTTGAAATTAAATATCGCAGATACTGCGGCAATGCTTGCTCCATATGCGAACAGTGCAAGTGTAAACTCTGCAATCGTAGAAAAATTAAATATCGCTGATACTGCTGCTATGCTTGCTCCTTATGCGAACAGTGCAACTGTAAATGCAGCCATCGCAGAAAAATTAAATATTGCTGACACTGCTACAATGCTAGCTCCATATGCAAATACAGCAACTGTAAATGCTGCCGATGCATTGAAATTAAATATCGCCGATACTGCTACTATGCTTTTTCCTTATGCAAACAGCACAACTGTAAATGCAGCCATCGCAGAAAAATTAAATATTGCTGACACTGCTTCAATGTTAGCGCCGTATGCAAATACAGTAACCATGAACGCTGCTGATGCATTAAAATTAAATATCGCTGACACTG
>JBBQEA010000296.1:0-5381 GCA_038320245.1 Chitinophagales bacterium
CCGCAACGCCGCCCTTAACCAGATGATAAAAAGTATTGCTGAAGATGGTTTTGGCAACAATGAATTTGGCACTGCCTTCTGGACGGGTATAAAAACCAGTTACGAAGCCGCACTAAAACTTGCCAGCAGCACCACCGGCGAAGTAAGCGGTAAAGTGGCCACCAAAAACGAGCAGAAAAAAGCCATAACCAAAGTGCTAAACTGCCTGCTTAAAGTACTAAGTGGCAACTACCCCGATACTTACAAAGAAACCATCCGCCAGTGGGGATGGAAGAAGGAGAGTTATTAAAACATGTTTTATACTTCCGGAGTTTTTAAATGCTCCGGAAGTTTTTTTTGGGGAAAGTGTTGGTATAATTGTTACAACAGGCAGTTTGGCTAAAGCCAATAAACTGGTATTGCATTTAATCCTCCAGCTAAAGCTGGAGGCAATTGAAATTAGTGCATGCAATAAAAGCTGCAGGCAATTGAAATTAGTGCATGCAATAAAAGCTGCAGGCAATTGGAATTGAGAATACAGTTTTTAAAGCATGAAAAAATTAAAATTTTATTTTATACTTTACCAATCAATTTTTTAATTGCCATTAACAATTTCATAAACACTAATATTGAATTTAATAAATGCTGCTATTGAATTTTTTAATTGCCACTGGCTTTAGCCAGTGGATAAAAATTGAAGCCTGAATTGGCTTTAGCCAAATAATATGCCTTTTGTAAAAGTTTATATCCATTTTGTATGGAGCACCAAAAGCAGACACCCATTTTTAAACTCTTTAGCATTAAGGCAAAAGGTTTGGCAGCATATAAAAACAAATGCTGCAAAAAAAGGAATTTTTGTAGATTTTGTAAATGGATATACAGATCATTGTCATTGCCTTGTTTCTTTAGGGGTCGATCAAACTATACAGAAAACAATGCAGTTGCTAAAAGGAGAAGCATCATTCTGGATAAACAAAGAAAAACTTACAGAACAAAAATTTGAGTGGCAGGATGAATATTTTGCTGTTTCAGTGTCAGAATCGGTACTTCAAAAAACAAGAGATTATATAAAAAACCAGGAAGAACATCATAAAACCAAAACATTTCAACAGGAGTACGATGAGTTCATCAGCAAGTATGGGTTTGAAAAATATTCAGATTGATTTTTTGCTGATGCCGGATTTTAGCCTGAGTTAATTAACTATTTTGCATTTACGTAATTGGCCTTGTATAAAAAAGTATTGATAATGAAGGGAGATTTATACAAGGAAGTGCGGGAATACAAATGTTAGCAGCGACCTGACAAAATCACCACTATGAGCGAGATTGACAAAATTCTTTCTAAGTATAACTGGCCGACAAAGGAAACTGCGGATGATTTAAACTTTAAAGAAATTGAAAGTCGTATTCAGTTTGAATTGCCAGAAGACTACAAAGAGTTTTTAAAAAAGTATTCTTTCCATGAAACTCAAATTGGAGAAGAATCATTCAAGCTTTGGGACTATGACAAATTGTTGAAATGGAATGAAGGATATGAAATAATTGACAACCTTAAAATGACTCTCGGAATTGGAGACAATGGAGGTGGCGAATTCATCGGACTTGAAAAACGTGATGACGGAAAAATCAGAGTAATTCTTACACCGTTTATTGACCTTGACAAAAAATACCATATTGAAGTCGGGAGTTCGTTCACTGACTTTTTGAAGAGGCTGGATAAAGGAGAGAAATGGTTCAAAGAAAAATAAAACGAAATGATATGCGGCTGCTAGTCGAGTAAGCAAGGGAAATTTCACCCCCTGCTCCTCACAGAACCGTACGTGAACCTCTCGCCTTGGTTGGCGTTACTTCAGAAAGTAAACAACTGTAAGCTATACAAATGCCGCTGCTGTGCGTTTCGCCAGCAGCCGAAGGGTTAACCTAAATCAAAGCCGAAAATATGCAAGCATTGCTCTTAATAATTTTGGGGATAGCAATATTTGCTTTTAAACATTTAGTCTTTGAACACAAACGCAAACAAAGGCGTGACTATTACCGCAATGACTATCTAAAATCGGAAGCATGGAGAAGGAAACGTTATGTTGTATTGAAGAGAGATAATTGGCGTTGCGTATTTTGTGGTGGTAAGGCGACACAGGTACATCATAAGAGATACGCAAAATACAGTATCGGAAAAGAACCAATTGAATGGCTTGCTTCAGTATGCAAATCTTGCCATGACAGACAACACAATTAACTTTCTCCTTGGTTGGCATTACTGCTAAAAATAAAAAACTGTAAACTATACAAACGCCGCTGCTGTGCGTCTCACCAACAGCCGAAACATTAACCAACCACCAGTACATAAGATTGTTTATAGCTATAAAAAAAGCAGGGACAAGAATTTCAATATTCTCATCCCTGCAATAATTATTATAAATATAAATTAAAACTTGCCTGCAAAAGTTCCGCTGGTTACCGAAAGTGTGGTAGCGCCATTTACATCTTTAACCACACATGTAAAAGTGCCTTCCACTTCTGCAGATGTAAGTTTTGTAATGGTGCAGGTACCGGTTTGAGAACCAAAAGTGATACCACTGACAGCACCGCTTGAGCTGGTTAAGGTTAACGTAGGCAAAATGGTCGCATTGTTGGGTAACGAAAAATCGGCAACCAGGTTACCGCTTGCAGTGCTTGCACTTGCAGGTAAAACCAATAGCAAAGAGCAAATACGTGAATTAACACCCACCACTTCGCTGGCAGATAAGGTAACATTGCGCAATGCTCCATTGGCAATACTTTGGGCACTGGTTAGTGGCGTATTACTTGCCGAAAAAGATGTGCCGCCTGCAAAACTTCCTGTATTGCTAAAAGACATAGACGATTTGCCTGCACCCAGGCTGCCCGATCCTGCTGCCGGACTGGAGGTATCGGATTTTTTACAAGAAGAAGTAATTGCTAATAAAGCCAACGCCATCATAATTGGGAACGAAAATAATTTTTTCATTTTTTTTGAGTTTTAATTTTAATGAGAGCCAAAAGTATATGTAATGATAATGTGTTTACATACCCACTACAGGGTATATTATGTTTCGTATTACCGGTTGGCTCTTTAAGCCGCCATTAATGGAAAAACCTGAACTTGCAGAACTAACACACGATGCTAAGGGAAATAAAATGAGGGCCAGGTAAAAAGGAACCTAAGTTTATGTAGCTTTAGTAAATCATAAACCAACTCAACATGCTTAAAAAAATAACCTTTATCGTCCTTTCATTTTTATTGGTAAGCGCTGCCTCTGCACAAAAAATAATGGGCTTTACCGAAACTGCTGCCGCTAAACAGATTGACTGGGAAAAGCAATTTGATGCACAGCTTAAAGCTCCCAATCAGGATGAGTATATGAAATTCCTCACTTCTCATCCGCATCATGTGGGCAGTCCGCAGGATAAGGCCAATGCAGAATACATGGCCGGGCTTTTTAAACAATGGGGTTATCAAACAAGTATTGAATCTTATTATGTATTATTTCCTACACCAAAATTCAGGTCACTGGAACTTACAGGTTCCAATCCATATAAAGCAAAATTAGAAGAGCCTGCAATTGCAGGAGATAAAACATCAGGACAAAAAGCAGAGCAACTTCCGCCATACAATGCATACTCTGCAGATGGTGATGTAACTGCCGAACTGGTTTTTGTAAATCGTGGTGTGCCTGCCGATTATGAAGAGCTTGACAGAAGGGGCATCAGCGTAAAAGGAAAAATTGTAATTGCCAAATACGGTGGTTCATGGCGTGGTATAAAACCAAAAGTGGCAGCAGAGCATGGAGCCATTGGTTGTATTATTTATTCCGATCCTGCCGATGATGGTTATGGAGTTGGCGATACATATCCCGAAGGTGGTTACCGCCCCAAGAATGGTGTGCAGCGTGGTTCGGTGATGGATATGCCGGTGTATCCCGGTGATCCGTTAACGCCGGATGTGGGCGCTACCAAAGATGCCAAACGTTTGGATAGAAAGGATGCAGTTACCATCATGAAGATACCGGTGCTTCCAATTTCATGGGAAGATGCGGTTCCTTTATTACAATCATTAAAAGGAGAAGTGGTGCCGGCAGCATGGCGTGGCGGATTGCCATTCGCTTATCATGTTGGTCCATCGGTTGATAAAGTACATCTTAAACTGGAGTTCAACTGGGATCAGAAACAATTATATGATGTGATTGCAAAATTACCCGGCAGCGATTTTCCGGATGAATGGGTAATTGCCGGTAACCATCACGACGGATGGGTAAATGGTGCCGAAGACCCGATCAGTGGGATGGTGGCAGAACTGGAAGAAGCAAGAGCAATAAGTGAGTTGGTGAAAAAAGGATTTCGTCCACGCCGCACCATTATTTTTTGTGCCTGGGATGGAGAAGAACCTGCATTGCTTGGTTCAACGGAATGGACAGAAGATCACCAGCAGGAATTAAAACAAAAAGCAGTGGCCTATATCAATACCGATGGCAATGGCCGTGGATTTATTGGTGCAGGTGGTTCACATGTATTTGAACCATTCTTTAATGAGATTATGGAACAGGTTATTGATCCGGAGACAGGCGTATCCATAAAAGAACGCAAATATGCACACACGGTTGTTAATGCAGATGCAGCAAGCCGTGAAAAATTGCTCGGTAACAAGAATATGAAACTGGAAGCATTGGGCGCAGGCAGCGACTGGGGCGGCTTTTTGCAGCATCTCGGTATCGCATCACTCAACCTGGGTTTTGGCGGAGAAAGCCAGGGTGGACAATATCATTCCATTTATGATTCTTACGATCATTTTACAAAATTCATTGATCCGGGTTTTCAATATGGTGTTACTTTATCAAAAACTACGGGCCGTACAGTAATGCGCCTTGCCAATGCTGATGTATTGCCGGTTGATTTCAGCAGTTTTTACAAAACGGTAAATGAATATGCCACCGAAATAAAAACAGGACTGGATAAAATGAGAACTGCCACAGTCGATGAAACAAAAATGCAGAAAGAAAAACTCTACGACCTTGCAAAAGATCCAACTAAAATATATGCGGCACCGCCTTTAAAAGAAATGGTTCCTTATTTAAATTTCAGTGAGCTTGATAATGCATTGGTGTCACTTAAAAATGCCAGTGAAGAATTTAAAACGCTGTATGCAAAAGGTATTCAGCTACCCACAGATAAACAGGCAAAGCTTAATGATATTTTATATAAAGCAGAAAGAAGCCTGTTGCAGCAGAATGGTCTGCCACGCAGGGCCTGGTACCGGCACCAGATTTATGCACCGGGCTATTATACCGGCTATGGTGTAAAAACAATACCCGGCATACGTGAGGCTGTTGAACAACGTTTCTGGAAAGAAGCGCAGGATAATATTGCCATTGTTGCAAAGACAATAG
>JBBQEA010000297.1:0-5314 GCA_038320245.1 Chitinophagales bacterium
ATTTATGTACGATTTGCTTAAGAATGAATTTCTTGTTGCCTTTATTGTACTTGTATTCCAATGGTAACTGAGCAGCCCATTCTATAATACGTTGGTCTAAAAACGGTTCACGGCCTTCCAGGCTAACGCTCATACCGGCTCTGTCAACTTTCTGCAAGATATCATCCAGCAGGTATGTCTGGTAATCTACTGCCATCATGTAGGATAGAACAGAGTAGTTATCAGGCTTAAGATCCTTACTATCAAAATAAGAAGGCATTTGTTGAACACTATCTTTAAACAGCTCCGTTAAATCATTTGTGTTCATCTGTTGCGTCATGCTCATTAAAACATTACGGGGAGATGGTTCTTTTAAAAGCGATTTTACTTTTTCGTACCTGCTGTGAAAAAGATATTTTTTATTGAAGACCGGAATCTTATCTGCAGGAATTAAGTCCATCATGGCCGCAGCACTTTTACGGATAAAGCCCGGCACTTTTTGTATGGACCCGCCATATTTTGCCATAAAATCGTAGCGGTTGTAACCCGCAAAAATTTCATCGCCTGCATCGGCGGAAAGGGCCACGGTAACCTTCTCACGAGCAATGCGGCTTACCAGCGTGGTTGGTATGGCACTACTGTCGGCAAAAGGTTCATCGTAAAAAAACGGAAGCTGCGGCACAATGTCCAGCGCTTCTTTTTCGGTACAATAATATTCGGTATGATCGGTTCCCAAATGAGCGGCTATCTCTTTTGCAAAGGGAGCTTCATTCATACCGGCATGTGGTACGCCAATGGTAAATGTTTTTATTTTTTCTGTATTATTTTTTTGTAGGATGGCCGTAACACAACTGCTGTCGTAACCACCGCTTAAAAAAACACCAACGGGTACATCGCTTACCATACGGTATTGAAAAGCACTCGTAAGCAGTTTTTCAGTTTCCTCAATAGCTTCGGGAAGGCTGATATCTAAAATGGGTTTGTTATAGGCATCATACACATTCCAATATTGTTCTTCCTTGAATCCCTGCTTTTTTATATCGAAATTTAAAAAGTGACCGGGTTTTAATTTAAAGGCATTGTTGAAAATGCAATGCGGTGTAGGCACATATCCAAACTGTAAAAAAGCACCCACGGCATCGTTGTTAATTTGTTTTTCAAACGAAGGATGTTGCATCAGTGCTTTCAGTTCGGATGCAAACAAAAACAAACCATCTTTATAATAATAGAAAAAAGGTTTTACACCGGCTCTGTCGCGGCAGGCAAATAATTTTTGTTCGGCCTCGTCATAAATGGCCAGAGCAAACATGCCAATAAATTTCTGCAAAGCTGCACTGCCCCACTCTTTGTAAGCATGTAAAATCACTTCGGTATCGCTGTGGCTGTCAAAAAAATGGCCTTTTTGTTCCAGCTCTTTTTTTATTTCTGCGTAATTATATATCTCGCCGTTAAAAGTGATATGCAGACTACCAAAGGTTTTAGGCTGACTTCCACCTGCAGTTAAATCAATAATACTTAGCCTGCGGTGACCAAGGCCAATTTTAGCATTATCAGTTTCATACATGCCATAACCTTCCCCATCGGGACCACGATGCGCCATTATGCGGTTCATCTTTTCCAGTACTTCGATACTGGTTTTTTTATTAAAATCTATAAAGCCAGAAATGCCGCACATGTTATTTTATTTTATTGGTAAAGGTAAGATACCTGTTCAGTTAATTAATATCAGTGTGCCAGGCTAGCCTGTGGAAGCTGATATATTCAATTACAACCCGCCTTCGACAAGCTCAGGCTGACAGTCTCTCAAAATCACTCACTACTCAAAGCTTCGTCATAAATTTTCCGCAAACCGGAAATATGATGTGGCAGCGTAAAATTGTTAATGGCCCGCTGCCGTCCAGCTTCAGCTTTTTTCAGCAACACACTTTTATCAGCATTACTTAATGCAACTATCTGCGATGCTGCATCCTGCACATCCGCCAATGAAAAATACCAGGCATTGTCTTCACATTGTTCTTTAAAAGATACAATATCACTCAGCAGCAGCGGCATACGCATGGCCATAGCTTCCAGAATACCCAGAGAAAACCCTTCGTAAGTAGATGACATTACAAAGAGATCATACGGTGATATCACCACTTCAATATTATTTACTTCGCCCTTTAAAAAAACCTTTGCGCCGGTTGAGTCAATCTGCTGCTGTAGCTCTGCCTGTAAATTGCCGGTTCCGTAAATATCCAGTTCAATATTTTTATCTTTTATTAATGCCATTGCATTAATGATGTATGGATAGTTTTTTTGCAAGCGTAAAGCACCTACAGCAACCAGTTTAAAAGTTGCGTTGTTTTTTACAATAGATACCCTGTCAACATTAAAACGTTCGACATCTACAAACGTGTACAACGCATACGCTTTGTAAGGTTTTAAATGTAAAAAAGAAAAATACTCTTCCAAAGCACCTTTGGCAACTACGATGATGATACTTTTGCGGAATTTATAAGTAAGCTTATCTAAAAAACGTATGTACCAATGTTTATACTCGCCTGAGGTTGCAATAAAAGCGTGGATGGTTGTAATTAAAGGAATTTTTTTTGGTACAGAAAGCCTTGCAACAAGTGTTGGCCAAAAAAGGTGTGTATGAACGAGGTCGGGCTTTTCTGTTTTAACCAGCTTTCTGAATTTAAAAAAAGCAAGCGGTAAAGTAAGAAGTGAGTTTATATTAAGACAAATCCATTTTTTGCACTGTAGTTCTGCTCCAAAATTATTACCAGGAAAGAGCGTAACTACCACATGCTCATATTCAGGAAGTTCTTTTATCACCCTCACCAGCATGGTTTCGGCACCACCACGGCTTAGGTTGGAAATAAAATGAACAATTTTTTTTTGCATGCTGAACTCAAATTTGCAATTCACTTCGTGAATTTTTCTTTTTGCCACTGATTGCACAGATTTACACAGATAATAGATTCGTGGCAATTAGTGTAATTCGTGGCAAAACAAAACATGCGAACCAGTTTTAAGATTTTTTAATGCCTTTCACTACATAGGCCGTACTATTATCAAAACGGATAGTGCCGCCCCAAACCTGTTCCATTCTATTTTCCTCAAACCATCTTTTTACGGTACTTACTTTTTGTGGCTGGTCGTACTCCGGGCTAAACATATCAAACGTATCCAGTATGCACCATTCCTTAAGTTCCTGCTTACTCATGCCTTGCGGCAATGTGCCTTTAATATCGCAAATGGGAATAAAGCGGTTTACAAACCTGCCAATGCCTATCTTATTAAAAAAAGTAGTTGCAGAAATCATCCAGTCAATATTTTTTTCAATTTTTTTCAGCAGCTTTTCGTTGCTCCATTTTTTTGTAATGGGTCTGAAAATGTATTTGGCCTGTACTTTTGTCCACCAGCCGTTAACGCAATAAAAATCTACAATCACTTCGGCGCCGGGCTTAGCCATGCTAATTAAGGATTGAACCGTTTTCTGCACATCGGGTGTGTGTTGTATCACACCAAAACAAAACACTTTATCAAACTGTGCTTTGGCAAATGGCATATCATACACACTTGCCTGGTACAAATGAAAACGCTCTTTGTGTTGGGCATTGTTTTTAAAATTTGCTTCCACCGCATTGCTGTAATCAACACTATATAAGTTTGCTTTGGTATTATCGAGTATTACCTGTGAAAATCTTCCGGCACCACTGCCTACTTCCAGCACATTTTTATCCTGCAGGTTTTCCTTATCCCAGTCTGTAACAGCAAAAACACGCCTGTTGCTTAACTGCATATTTTTTTTGCCTGGTCTATCTGCGTAGCAGCAAATTTATTCCATTGATAACCAAAATTTTGGGTGTAGTTATCATCTTCCACAAGCCGGTAAGCCCCATTCTTGCAGGGAAAAACTATGTTGCCATTTTCGGCCAGGCCTTCGGCTTGTTCTTGTAAGGGAGCCTGCGTAAAGGGGTTAAGCAGGTTAATGTTTTGATTCATGTTTGGATATTGTTTGCCATTTGATTAAAAAAAACACAAAACAGCAGGTTAAAAACGGACAAGTGCATCTAATATTGCCTTATGGCTGCATATTATGGGCATTAAACCAGTCAATAAATTTTTTAATGCCAGTAGCCATATCTATTGCCGGTTTATAATTAAGCAACTGGCCGGCTTTGGAAATGTCTGCAAATGTAATATCCACATCGCCTGGTTGCATGGGTTCATGTACAACATTTTGCTCTTTCCCCATTGCATCATATATAATATCCACCAGCTCATTCAATTTAACCGGTTTGTTATTACCCAGGTTAACCGTAGTATACACTCCTGTATTTTGCAGACAATATTGCAGAGCACTAAAAATACCTGCAACTGTATCCTCAACATACGTATAGTCCCTTGCGGTGTCGCCATTGCCAAATAAAACAAGGGGTTTATCTTTCTCTATGGTTTTTACAAATTTATGAATGGCAAGATCTGGCCGTTGCCCCGGACCGTAAACAGTAAAAAAACGCAGGTTAATTACATCTACATTATACAAATGATGCAAGGTGTAATTCATCAACTCGCCGGCTTTTTTGGTATAAGCATAAGGCGATATTGGGTTGTCAACATTATCATCTTCGTTAAAAGGCATTTTTTTATTGTTGCCATAAACAGAAGAAGAGGACGCAAAGATGAGTTTATGAATCGCCCTGGCCTGCATAAAGTCATGTACTTTTTGTGTACCTGTAATATTTACTTTAATATAGCCTGCCGGATCTTCTATAGAAGGCCTTACCCCAGCTTTTGCAGCCAGGTGAATAACTGCCGTAATATCTTTTTCAGCAATAGCATCCAATCCTTCTGCTATATCAATTTCGTAAAAACTAAATGCAGAGTGTGTTTTAAAATTTGCCAGGTTTGCTTCTTTAACTGAGCGGCTGTAGAAGGGGTCAAAATTATCTACACCGATAACCTTAAAGCCATTGTTGAGCAGTAATGTACAAACGTGACTTCCGATAAACCCAGCACAGCCGGTAACTAAAATGGTAACCATATAGTTGTAAAAATAATGATAATAAAATTTCCGGTATCCAATATTCCCGGATAAATCTCAATTTCGAAATTATCTGCAATTTCAATTGGCCCGGTTAACGGGTGCTGCACTAAAAACAATGAGTATATTGCATTTTAAATTATGGCCGCTTTAATTTACCTTAACTTTTCAACCAAATAACCATCAACCGGGCAAATGCAGTACATAACCATTTTTGATTATCTCTTATTGCCGGTTTACCTCTTTATCTTTTACATTATAGTTAAAAAGATTTCGGTTAAATATCCTGATGCTGAATTA
>JBBQEA010000298.1:0-5312 GCA_038320245.1 Chitinophagales bacterium
ATACAGCATTGATGAACCGATACAAAGGGTTCATCATTTACAACACACCTTGGCGATGTGAGGGAATTGAATTACGTCAGCCTGGCAAACCGCTGTTGGGTTTTGTTTTATTGTTGATGTTAAGGTCCAAAGCCAATGATATTTGTCCAGCTGGATATACAGCCTAACAGAATTATTAAAAGTTGAAACACGGCTTCCGTCAGTCCCCATTTTTACACAGTTAGTGTTGTATGTTCGCCCTTCGTGTTATCACTTCAAAGTTTAAGCATGTGTTAACCGTGGCGGAGTGTGTCCAGGAAGCGTAGAAACAAGGCAGGCTCTTTTGCAAGGTCGGGTTTGTGTGTCGGCTTTGTGTGCCTTGCAAATGTGCCTGACCTGGTGCGTTGGTTTGGCTTTTTTTAACGATAATTCTTTTGAAAGTGCAAGTGATAGTTTTTAATTCCCTGGTTCAGGCAGTTTACTATCCTTGCAACAATCTTTACACCTTTTTACCGGCCTGATGTTTTGTGTACAAATTACTTCTCCAGTTTTTGTTTTTAGTTTTACCATTACCATATATTCTTTATTGGCATCGAGTAGAATACTGCTGATGTAAAACGAGGATGACGGGTAAGATTGTGTAAAAAGCAATTGCGGATGGCTTAAATCGCTGGTCGGTGCAATATAAATTTCATAACTAGTGGCACTACTGTTTGTGCCATCCTGAGTTATGGTAAATTTTAAACTATCGCCTTTAAAACAGGTATCCCGTTTGTTTTCATTTGTCCATTTAAAAGTAAAACAACCGTCTTGTTTTCGGGGTGTTTTGGGTGATTTACAGCCACCCAAATTAAACCGCAAACCAATAGTGGGAGTAAAAGTAAACTGCCGTTGTTTTTGAAACTCTACATTTTTGGCATTGAACAATGCCTGGTAGTTTGGTGGAGTGGTTTGCTGCTCGGGTAACGGTTTATAATAACCTTGTTTGCTATCGTTGATAATGTATTGTGCTTTTACACCTACCATAATACCAATACAGGGTTTTATAAAAAAGGTATTTTGCAAACTTAACTGTGCCAGCGGATTTTTATATTTTTTTTCAAAATCTTTATACACAATTGTGTTTACGTTTGGTGCATTGGGCAGGCTTATTTGTAAACTGTTTTCTTTTTGATTTAAGAATTGCATACCGCCACCAATGCCTACTTCAAATAAGTTTTTAGCATTTTTACTATATTTATTATAAGAAAAATTAAGAATGCCATTGATGTAATTAGAAGGATTAAAACTACTTATCGAGTTATTACTCTGTGTATAACCTGCATAAGTTTTTTGTACATTATCTTTTATATCAATGATGCCATATTGCCCCTCTAAACCTACGCTCAATTTTTTACTGAGTTTAAATTTTAGCTCTGCACCAAATTGCTTACCAAAATTTAATGGCTTGCCGCTGTAAATATCTTTGTTGAGCATAGTTATTGGTACAGCAATTTGCGGCAGCACTTGTATTGGGGTGTTGTTTCGCTGGGCGTGGGCGGTAGCTGCCATGCAAAAAGTAATTGCGGTTAGTAGGTATTTTATGTTTTTGGTCTTTATCATTCTAAAGCTCTATTTTATTTTTATTTGTGTTCGTGTGAGAATGAACCGAAGTAAAATCTTATTTTTTGCGTAAGCGTGTTTTTTTTGCTTTATCAATTAACGATTGAGTTTGACCTTTTCGGGAACCTCTACTCGCTTCGCTTTTATCAGTTTTTTTAGCAGCTTCTTGATCATCTTTCTCAGCCTGATCAATTATAATGTCTTCAATTTTTTCTTTGGCGTGGTCTGCATATTCATTAAATACTATCTTTTTTAGACTCATAGTTTCTGGAGTTATTTTATCAATACCCTTATCTATTGCTACACCGGCAATAGTTGTCAGTAAGTTAAATCCGGATTTATTATACTTTCCATTTTCATAATCAGCAGCAATATCCATACCTGTCCAGATTAAATCAAATCCTTTAAAAGCTGCACCCACAATTGGAATCTTACTGCCGAATTTATTAATTACATGGACTTTATCAGATGTCCACTTCCTTCCTTTTTCTCCATCTAGTTTATAATCGACATTTTGCCAATAACTTCTTATTGGATTTTCTTCCTGATAAGTTTTATTATAATTTATCCCCTCAATTTTTTTAGTTTTAACATTATAATTTATTACAAGTGACCCATTACCCATTGGTCCATGTATTTCGTCGGGGAATAAACTTATCCATGTTACTGACTTAAACTTAACTTCTCCTTTTTCAGTAGTCATTATTTGAATATCTTTTTCATTGCCGTCCAAATCAATACTCCTTATTACATCATTTTCTGCAAAAGAATATGGTGAATTCCAGGCATAATCTTTTGTCAATGGGTCCACACTCAAAAACTTTCCCAAAGCCGGATTATAAATTCTAAATCCATAATCTTGTGTGCCAGTTTCATCATCATTTTCTTTACCGTTAAATCCATACCTGTATCCACTCAAACTAAATTTCCTATCTGGCATTGCCATACCAAAGGCATAATAATCGGTAGCATTTAGTAATGTAGCATCGCCAAAACTGCCCGCTGTGGTATTAGGGTTTTTAGCATCGCTTACTGTTGCTAATACATTGCCCAAGTGGTTGGTAATTTCGTATTGGGTAATGTTTCTGTTGGTGGCTAAAGGGTATAAATTTATTGGTAGTGTCGGATTGGGTATTTGTATTCTGGTACTTCTGTCCATTTCTACATCTGGCAGGTATATGCCTAGGCGGCTGCTACCGTATAGGTATTGCTCTGTCCATTTTAGTTTATCGTCTTTTACATTATATACCGCCAGCGTATTGCCTTGTGCATCCCTTACATAATATTCTTTCTTTTTTATTTCACGGGTCGAAGGGTCATACACTGTTTTTAATATTCGGTTGCCTTGCACATCATAACCAAATTCGATAAATTTTGCACCCGCCCCTTTTTTAATGCGGGTCATTTTATTTTGTATGTTCCATTCTATGCTGGTTATTTCCTGGCTAAGGTCTTGTATTAAATTACCTATGGCATCGTAGCGGTAATTGGCATCGTGTTGGTCATCAATATCATCGGGGTAGTTTGTTGCATTAACACCATCTTTTACCATTGCCAGCCTGTTTGTAGCATTGGGTGCGGCAGGGTCGCCCACGTATATGCCGCTGCTGGTGTAATAAAAATATTTCAGTTTGTCCATTTCGGGCAAAGCCACCGTTCCATTTCTCAGTAAGCTTTGTATGTTGCCATTGGGGTCGTATTCCAACTTCATTTTATAAGCATCGTGTGCTAACAGGTTATTAGAGCCGCCCGTAAATTCATAGCCTGTTTGGTTTTTTATTCGGTTCAACTGGTCGTATCGGTATTGCATACCCAGTCCACCAAAGGGTTTCAGGTTGGTGTACATACTGCGTATATTGCCGTTGTACAAATTATCGGGGCTGCTGTTGTAAATACCTGTTGTTATTTGTTGTGTAGTACTGGTTATTGCTGCTGTAGCATTGGCAATGGCTTTGTAATCATCAGTAAAATAACTTAACCAATAACTTGCCACATCGGTTGCTGTTTTTTTGTTTTGTACATCGTAGCCAACTGATGTTGTTGCCGCAGTAATATTTCCATCTTTACCTATATCGGTATTGGCATCTGTTGCAAAACCGTTTATGCCTTTTATCCAGCCTTGCAGGGTATATACATTGTCGGTGCCTTGTATATTATCGGTACCCAATTCTGTTCTGGCTAATGGGCCGTGGCGGTAATATTTATAGCGGGCATCGTTTTCCCAAACAGTGCCGTTGCTGCTGGTAAATACTGCGGTGAGTTTATTATCGGCATTGTACTGGTATTTATATAAAAACTGATCGGGGTAGCCTGATTGGTATTGTAGTTGGTTTACTTTACCCGAAACCAAATCAAAATTGTAAGCAATGTGTTTGCTTTGGCTACGCACATTGGTTGGGTCTTGCCCAAAGGGTGAGTTTACGCCAAAGTCTTGCAGCAGTTCGGTTACATTGCCCGTAATATCATAGTTGTAATGCGTGGCGTGGTCGTATTTAAACGTAGCAATACTTGTATGCAAACCATAATAGGCAACGCTGGCAATTCTGTTTCTTAAGTTTTGTTGTCCATTTAAACCAAAAGCATTATTTATTTGTGGCCTTGCAGTTTTATCATAATAAGTATGCGTAATTTCAAATCTTGCACGGCTGTTTATAAATGTAAGCCAGTTAGTATAGTCAAAAGCTGTGAGTTTTAAGGAAAGTACACCAGCCACATTTATTTTACCTACTTCCACATTTCGGTTTAAGTTATCGTAGTAAGTGTAACTGGCTGTTTTTTCTTTGAGTTGGTTGGCGTTTTGGCTCAATGCAATACGCCCCAGTTTATCATAAAAAAATTCACTTTTGCCGCCATCGGGGCTTTGTTGCCACACTACTGCATTAAGGGAATTGTGCAGGTAGTTGGTTTTCATAAAATGGTCGGGCAGTTCCTGCATACCACTATTTGCATCTCTATAAGCAATTACATTTGCCAGTTTTGCAGGGTCTGTTATTGGTTTTACACCGGCCGGTGGCACAGTTTGTACCAGGTTGCCGCTTTGGTCGTAATAGTACAAAGTGTAATGGTATTCTTTATCAATAAAATCCATATTAAAATGTTCCAATGCCTGCAAACATTTTGCATAATAGCCGGTAAGTAAGGCATTAAAAACAGAATCTTTGTATGCTGCATAAGCATCGGTAGCTGCTTGTTTGGCAATTGCTTTTTGTATGCTATCACAAGGGATAAAAGGTAATTCCGGCGAAGGCAAAGCAGGGTCGCACAGGCCATTACAGCCACAGGTTGTTTGCGGAATATAACGTGGCGTATCGGTTGGATTTGCCGGTGCAGTTTTAATGATACTATTTTTTACCGACGGTATTTTAGCAGAACCAACCTTGGTATTATTTTTTACGATGATATCGCAAAGCCTTTCCCAGTTGCGGCTTTTATCAGGATAATAACTTTTAGGATTATCACCCGGTTTCATACTTGCGGGTGCATTCATTAAGTAACAAGTGCCATTATCGTTTACAATATCACCTACCATGTATTGGTGTTGTGGGTCGTACGCAACATCGCATTTGCAGTCATTATCAACCGGTGCAGGCACAGGTGCTGCACCATCGCAATAAAATAAATCGCAGGTGCTGGTAAGGTTCAATATCGTTTTGTATTCGCCATTTACCATTACGTGTAATTTGGCATGGCGGTAGTCTGTAATTTCTAAACAAGTAGGCAAAATACTTGCC
>JBBQEA010000299.1:0-5298 GCA_038320245.1 Chitinophagales bacterium
TTACTATTTCTTTGTCGAAAATTATATCACTATCCAGCAATAGCATTTCATTGTCCAGTATGCTGTCCTTGGCCAGCCAAAGGGAGTAGATATTATTGGTTGTACTATACACTTCATTATAAATGTAGTTTACCTGCAACTGAGGATAATTTGCCGAGATGAAATTCCGGATCTGCTGCTCAAGGTAACCGGTAACGATGATAATATCTTTTATATCGTTTGCAATGAGGTTATCCAGGGTAAGTTCCAGAATGCTTTTTTTGCCTGCTTTCAAAAGGCATTTAGGTGTATTGTCCGTTAATGGCCTCAGCCGGGAGGCGATCCCTGCCGCAAGTATTACTGCTTTCATGGTTGTACGTTTGTTGTAAAAGATTTATCAATATTATTTTGTACCAGCCACAGGATGGCTGCAATGGAATTAAACACTACAAGTATCAGCCAGAAGTAAATATCAAACCGGCTGATTGCCGCACAAACCATCAGTACTGTAACCTGTGCCGTTGGGCCGATAGTAACCAGTAAACGTATGGCTATTTTATTTTTTTTATAATATTCCTGTGGATCGGCTTTAAACAGTTTCTCCCCTTTCTTTTTAGTGATTATCTTATCCTGCAAAGCAGAATATTTAAAATAAGCTCCAATGATCCATTTATCCATTCGCTTATTCTTTTGGTCTTTGATAGCCTGGTATTCCTGTTTGAAAGCATCCAGGTCCTCTTCAAAAGTGCTGTCTCGTTCAAGCACATAATTCAGAAAACGGTTCCGGTAATAGTCCACCAATATCGATTGTATCATATTGCTTATTGCAGCAGCTACCAGTAATATATACCATCTGTTGGGGCTAAAATCATGATCGGGATGCCCTATTGCCAATCCGATAAAAACTGCTATAGCTGTTATGTAGTCACCAATTCCGTCAATGATTCTTCCGGCATAAGTGCCATTCTTTTTTAATCGTGCCAATTGACCGTCGCTGCAATCAATGATGTTGTAGCCCATAAAAAGTAACGACCCTGCAACAAGGGCAAGGGGCGTTCCGGCTGCATAAACACAGCCTGCTGCTATCCCAAAAAGAATGGCAGTAATGGTAAGTTGGTTGGGCGTGATAGTAGTAGGGTAAATTATTTTTACCAAAATAAAAGCTAAAGGCCGGTAAAAAAAGAGATCAAAAAATTCTTCCACCTCCACCATCTTCAGCGATTTCCTGTACTCATACAATAGGCTCATGCTGGACTGTTTTGGTCAAAAAAGATTTAATTAAATCGAGGAGTAACCGGTTTTGCTCCTGTGTGCCGATGGTGATACGCAAATGATTGAATAAACCATCTTCTGCCATAAACTTAACCACCATGTGGCGCTCCGTTAAATATTTTTTTAAGGCCTCTTTTATTTCGGGAGGAATTTTTACTAAAATAAAATTGGCATGCGAACGGAATGCTTTAAAGCCTTCCATTTTATTAAATGCTTCCAGAAACATTTCCCGGTCAGCAGCCATTTTATCCCGTAAGTTCTCATAATAAGCATTGGCATCAAGCGCTGCAAGCGCAATCGTTTCAGAAAGACGGTTGTAACCCAGGTAACGGGCACTAAACAAAGAAAGATGTTGATGATTTTCGCCTACCATCACAAAGCCAATACGGACTCCGGCTAAACCATAGTATTTCGAGAAAGTCCGGATGATCAGTATGTTTGGAAATTCGCCGATGAGCTCCTTCAGGTAAATATTATCCCCCTTATCAAAGAGTGCATAAGCTTCATCAATAACAACAATTGTATCCTTCATCTTTTGCAACAACATCTTTAATTGATCGGTTTCCAGTCTATTCCCCGTAGGATTGTTGGGCGAGCTGATTAAAACCATTTTAGGGTGATGTTCGGCATAGATTTTCAAAAGGCCTTCCGTGTCGTAATAAAAAGCATCTTCGCCCTCCACAATAGGGTATTCAATCTTTACGCCCTTCTTTTCATCTGCAATCGTTTTATAGTACCACCAGGAATAAGACGGTATCATTATCTTGTCTCCCTCTTCAAGATAACAATGTACAGCCTGTTTCAAGATATCTTCCCCGCCATATCCCAATAAGATGTTTTTTTCCGGTATGCCGAAATCATTGGCCAGTCTTTCAGTTAAAACACTCTTAATACCTTTTGAAAAATCCCTTGAATATTCACTGAGATTTTTAAAATTATCTCCTTTTAAAACCTCAAAACAAGCAGGTGCCGGCCCGTATTGGCTTTCATTTCGGTCAAGATAAATAATGTCTTTTTGTTTTTTCTCCATAAAATTTAGGTTGTTCTTGATCTAAAACCCGGGGTGTAATTTGTAGTGCCGATTTTGGCTAACTTATTTATGCTGTTTTACTAATATAAGCTTCCCAGGTGTAGAATAGGTTAGTTTTGAAGTACTAATTTAAACTTTAATTAAGTTAAATTATGGTTATTCTTTTTTAGTATTTTTTAAATAAAAGGATCAAATTGGATAAAATTAAATAGCAGGGGTGTTCGTTCTCTCAACTTTGCGTATAAATTCATATAAGTAAAATTGCATTTTTTGCCTTTCTCTTAAATTGATTGTATGGTCGCTTCGTTCCTGGAAGGGTCTCTGCGCAAAGCTTTTGTACGGCTCCATGGCGAGTTTCAGGCAAAACAATGTTGCATTACCAATATGCCAAAAGTGCCGCTGAACTCAATTTATATAACCAGGGTTTGCAGCAGATACCCGCCCTTTATAAAATAAACTTATCACAAATACTTAGGCAGATTTTGCACTATGATAATATTGACACGTAGAGAAATTAATTGAATTACCACTGCGTATTGTTGTTGTGTTTTTTTGCAATAAGCTGTATTCCGATTTTATAAAATATTGTTTTGAATTTGGAATTACTGGTTTCAGCATATACATTTAAGATGGCGACTAGCGTAAAAAATAATACCTCATCATCTTCAATTGTAATAAAATGAAAAAGATACTCCTATTCACTTTAACACTTGCTACAACCTTTGCACTTGGTTTCGCTTTCAATTCGTTTTTAACAAAATTTAATGCTGTACCATCTACGCTGAGAAAAGTAACTGGCATAGGTGGTATCTTTTTTAAATGCAAAGATCCCAAAAAAGTGAGAGAATGGTATAGCGCTCACCTTGGTTTAAATACTAACCAATATGGGGCGGTTTTTGAATGGCGGCAAGGAGAAGACACTACAAAGAAAGGGTTCACTCAATGGAGTCCATTCGGTGAAAAAACAAAATACTTTGCACCTTCAACAAAAGACTATATGATTAACTATAGGGTAGAGAATTTGGAAGCGCTTATTAATGAACTTAGGAGCGACAGTGTAACAATAGTTGACAAAATTGAAACAGTTGAATACGGAAAATTTGTTCATATACTTGATGTTGAGGGAAACAAGATTGAACTGTGGGAGCCAAACGATTTTGAGTTTGAAAAACTTGGAGCGAAGATGGGGGCAAAGACTACAAAGTAGCTTTATAATACCATAGCGATAACGTAGGTATCCTATGTGGTATTACAGCAGTTGAGATGGTTAATATGGCAGCTGTACTTTTTCTTTTGAACGGGAAAGATTTATTAAAGTAATAACCCTTTCACCATTAGGCGCCTGACTCTGTGAAATGTGTAATGGTGACTAATCTTGCCAAGTTATGATACTGCCATGTTTATGGAGCAATGAGTATTTTATCGCTATCAGTTATTGACCGGTCGCTAATTACCACCAGCAGTTTACAGCGGCTCGCCTTAGAATTTTTTTTGAATGCTATTACTTTGCTTAATAAAAATTTTTATGCTTTTGTTTTAACCTTACAAACGTACTTGCCAAACTGCAAACCTAAAGCGGATAGAAAAATAAAATATATCTTCAGCCAATATTAAATTAACTACACAAATTATAGCATGAAATATTTAAAGCTTGGGTTAACTTTTCTTTTTGGTGCATTTATGATTTTTGGCGGTGTAAATCATTTCCTTAAACCCGAAATGTATTACCCCTTTATTCCGGATTTTCTGCCTCAACATTTTATTACCCTGGCATCGGGTGTGCTTGAAATTGTTTTAGGAGTTGGTGCATTTATACCTGCAACAAGACCGAAAGCCACCATGGGCATTTTTATTTTAATGATATTATTTTTGCCTTTACATATCTGGGATGTATTTAAAGAACACCCGGCCATCGGCAGTCATCTTGCGGCTATCATTAGAGTGCCAGTTCAATTTCTGTTTATTTTTATTACCTGGTATATCAGCAAAAAGAAATAATTTTTCTTTGGCCAGTTATCATTCCGGAAATAAACTTTAGCCGAATGTTACAATTAGCTGCTAGTAATTTAGTCCATGCAAATCAATAATAACTTTATGGTATTAATCCTGTTGAGAATATAAAGTTATTGTTCATCACAGGCAGCCGGAAATAGACAGTCGCATTAAAATTGCAGAAAGCTTGCATGTTTTGCAATCATAAACGCCCTGTGCTCTAAAAGCAGCTTAAATTGGCGTGAGGTTTAACACTAACAGCTGTGAAATATATTTCTAAGTATATTTACGAAACAACAGTTTTAAAATACGCCAAAGCATTGCACTGCCTCCCAACTTTTATAATAATTACGTATTTATACAATACAGCCCTGCGGTTAAAATACTGTAGCTGTCTGTTTATAATGCTATTGATTACAACTGCTGCCGTTGCCCAAAGCGGCTGCGAGATAAAAGGTGTAAATGGTCAGACGCCAGCCTCAGCCTTCCCGCTATGTGGTGGTACTGTGTTTGTACAGGATACAGTGCCCGACTGTATCAATTATCCCTTTCCTGCACCGGGTTGTCCGCTTATTGGTGTGGGCGATTATAAAGATAAAAATCCCTTCTGGTACACTTTTACCTGCTATAGCTCCGGCACATTGGGTTTTGATATTGATCCCAAAAATCCGGATGACAATTACAACTGGCAGTTCTACGATATTACCGGTCACGGTGCATCAGAAATTTACTCCGATGGTGCATTGGTTAAAGCAGCAAACTGGAGTGGCAGTCCGGGTAGAACGGGCGCATCATCCAGCGGTAGCAACGTTAGGGAATGTGCTTCTGCACCGGGCGATAATGTACCTACTTACAGTAAAATGCCCGACATTATTGAGGGTCATACGTACTTGTTGATGGTTAGTCATTTTAATGATTTTACACAAAGCGGTTATACACTTTCTTTTAAAGGAGGCTCGGGCAGTATGGAGAATCCGGCAACACCAAGATTGTTGCGGGCGGACGCCAATTGCGATGGCACGCAG
>JBBQEA010000300.1:0-5262 GCA_038320245.1 Chitinophagales bacterium
TTTACCAACATTCAAATTAATACCGATAGAAAGCTCGTTGGAGGTACCATACAAACCACCTACGACCCCACCGAAGGCGGTATTGAAAGTGTGGATGATTACATAGATTATTTTACCGCAGGCTACGGAGTAGGCAACGCCATAACAGGTGCTGTAAAAGCAGACACAACCTTTAACGTTAGTATTGGTAACGCATCTAATATTCAAGCAAACCTACCCACCAATTATAATGCAACAACCGGCACTGTAACAGGTGGCGGCACAATACCCATTGTAATTACACCTGCATCTGGTGAACTACCCATAACCTATAATGTAGAGAAACTACCAGTTACCATCATGGATAAAGATGGCTCGGTGTACCAGGTAGATAAGAATGGTGCTGTTACTAAAATTGGTACTGCCGGTGGCGACATGTTAATCAAGACCATTACTAAGAATTTAATAGATGATGATAAAGCGCTGGTAAAGTTTATCCCTCATCCAACAGCAACATTTGCTTTTGATGAATGGAAAGAGGTGTACAAAAAAAGTACTGTTTTCAACAAAGAATATGAACGCATCCGCACAGCAACCAATGATGACTATTATGTAAGTGCCAAAGCCATTGCACCCGCAGTAACTGATTTTATTAAGGCAAAAATTACGCTTGTTGATAATACCATTAATCCAGACAGTGTAAAGTTTGTAAGCGGCAAAGGTATCATTTACTCTGCCACCGTTAACAAGAGTGCACCTGACACTACTTACGAAATCAGCATCATGGGTGGTCCTGAGAAAGACGCCCAAGAAATATATGCTGTGTATCAGCAGGCCGGGAAAAAGACGCTGAACTTAGGGAAGTTGCTGGTGGCGAGTTATCCGAGGAAGGAGTATAATGTAAAGATCATACCTGTCAACGGTCACCAGCTTTCAAATCTAAGTTCGATTGAAGCAGAGGTAAATTCAACCTTTAATAAACTGAACGTAAACATTTCAGTTACTTCATTAGGTTCTTTTAATAATTCAACTTGGGATTCTGATGGGGATGGTTTGGATGTGAAAGGTAGTTCAGCATTTAGTTTGTATACCCCAGAAATGAGTGCACTCATTAAAGAATACAAAAAACATAACCCGGTAGATGCAGGAACATTTTATGTTTTTGTGCTTGATAAAGCCGCAGATTCGACAGTCCTTGGGGATATGCCAAGGGGTAAACAGTTTGGATTTCTATTCACCGATGGCAATACAAACCAAGGCAGGGTGTTAGCTCACGAAATCGGACATGGCATATTTAAGCTTAAGCATGTTTTTGAGTACGAAGAAAAATTAAGAGATTCATTAGTTGGTAATTTACTCAACTACCCAGCTGGTAATAACCTTTCAAAGATGCAATGGGATCTAGTTCACGATCCTGCATCTTTGATTTTAAGTTTTTTTGAAGGCGATGGGGATGGGTTGTATTCCAGTGTAGATAGTTCGGGACTCCCATCTCAATTCAAAAACCCAGGTTCGGAATCTTACTCTTTTTACGGGCCAACTGGTAAAATTTACACACTTCCATCAGATATCAAATCTGTGCAATTTTCTACAGGTGATCTATATTTTGTAGAAGATAATCCAGGCTATATTGTTCATCCTGAACAGATTGCAATGGTAGGCAGCCTTGTATCTTTTGTGGATAAGGAAGGAGTAAAATGGTATCATACAACAAGCAATACATGGCCTACTATTACAAACTTGGATTTTCAAAAGGCTGATGGTACAAAATATGTTGAAAATCCTGCATTTGCCAGTATAACGAAGAGGCCAGTTATTGGAAGGCCTTGCTTTAAAGAAGGTAAACCCGTCTTGCAACTAGTAAATGTTTTAAATACCAGTGATATCAATATCATTAACGGTTTTACATGGGCACAAGTTCCTGCACTTAATAAATATTATCTTGATAACATATTGCGATGTGAATATACACGCCTGAATATGCCTGATGTAGGCACTGCTGTAAATTACATTTATGCAAATAGTAAAGAAGCATCTTACGATAAAGAATATGCTACTTACATTTTTGCATTGGCAGACCTTATTAATGTAATGCCAGAAATACAATTGTGTGTTTATGCGTCAGACGATGGCTTTGAGGAATATGAAAAAGCATTAAGTGAAATAAATGACCCGGCAGAAAAAAGTGATTTGTTAAGAGAATATTATAACAAGTATTTCAAGCTTTATTTTGAATTTTTCAAAACAAAAAACAAAAATCCTGAATTCTATTTTAATCAGCAATGTGCTGCAATAAGTATCGAAGCACTCTGCAAAGCGACCAGGGTAAATTCTTTGTCAGAATTTTCTTGCCTTATTGAGACAGTATCATGGACAACAAGAAAGCAACTGCTTGAGTTATTTTCTGATTACAATAACATTCTTGCAACGGATCAAAAAAGCCGTACAAGAAATGCAATTGGCATCCTTATACAAAATACACCAAAAGATCAGGAATCGTCATTGCTTACATTTCTTGCAAATGATAACTATTTGCAACTATTTAAAATCTATGATAATCTTGATGAGTATAATGCTGAAATAATTATTAATAAACTTGTTCCAATAATTAATCAAAACTATGCATCAAACAGAGATTTGGTTGCACAACAGATGGTTGAGCCTGAGACTTTATCAGCCAGTGATAGACTTAATTCTTACAATATTCCAATTTGGAAAACAAATTCATTGCTTGATTGCAGTTCGTGGTTAAATAGTCTCCTTAACGGTCCGATATCCTCTATCCCGGTCGCCAGTATTTGTGAAGGTTTTTCAACTAAGAGATACCAAGCGGATAATATGCTTGTTCATTTATACAAATTACTTGACGGAACACTTTATGTAAGCAGGACAACAGAAACAGACCCTTTTTTTGGATTTGTAAACCTGCATTTTAAAGATGCCTTTAATTATGCTAACATAAAAGAAGGTACAAAAATAACTGTACCAGGCATATATGCCTACCATTTTGCAAAACGGAATCAAGCAAATCTGAACGCTCAGGCTACCAGAATTGCTATAAACACTGCTGCAATTTTAGGGGCTGTATTCTCTGGTGGTAGTAGCTTGAGTTTGCTTGGGGTAACTAGTATAACGCTTTCTGTCGGCGATATTGTAGTGGCCATTAAAGAAGATGAATTGTTAGGAACTCCTGCCGGAAGAGAATTTATTGATTACTACAACAAATTTACTATTGCATTGACAGTAGTTCAAGGAGTTGCTGCAATACCCGGCACAGGTAAACTTATAACAAGGTTTACACCTAATAAGTTCCAATCAGTGTCACGGCAATTGTACAAAGAAGTTCTGGACAAGGCTACCGATTTGATAGCAAGCGCACAAAGAGGTAAGGATATTATTATGCGGACTGAACAGTTTTTAAAGTTCAGGAACCTGGTTACAGCCCAGATGCTTCGGATAAAAATTGCAGCAGAATGCAGGGCTTTCAACACAAATTCTTTTTATCCAAGTTTTGAAAATTTGTATCTTAAAACTGGCAGGCTCAACAACGGTGCTTATATTGCAGAATACCGTTTTTTAGATGATGCACAGGTTTTAGATTTTTCTAAAGGTCGTACAGTACTTGTGGAGGATAGAGCACTAGCCGATGAAATTTTAAACAGCAGTGATTATGAAAAGGTTGGTGCAATTGATAATACATCTTATTTAAAAAAGGATGGCACGTATACAAAATCTGATTTGGATATTTATCAAAATAAGGTTTCACCGGATAAGTTTGTTATAATCGAAAGGGTTAATGTGGGTGTTAATACGGCGGGGGATATACTTGAGAAATATAAGGTAGCTATATTTGATAAAGTTAAGATTTTAACAAAAGATGAAGCCTTACCTCAATTCATTAAAGAAAGTTTTCTTGATAACTACTATTATACAGCCGAAACTTTGGAAAAGGTCGGAGTATTTAGAAGATTTGGAGGCGGTCCTTCACAAGCAAAACTATTTGGAGGATTTTCTTCGACCGAAGCAGTTGTGAGTAGAAGTGAGCTGGCTATATTAAAAAAATGGAGTACAATGCAATTTGAAGCAGAATTGCTAATTGAAAAAGGAGTTAAATTAAATTTAGGAAAAATTGCGCCTCAATCAATATATTCTGGAGGGGCTGACCAGGTTTTACTTCCATTGGGTTATCCAGAAAACTGGGTTAAAAGTATTAAAGATCTGAAAACAGGTACTGTATATAATCTTGAAGATTTTAAAATTGCTTTCCCTGACCAAATCAAATAAAGACATGGAGAATATTCAAGAAAAATACTTCCAGATTGAAACGTTTTTAAATGAAATTTTGGTTTTAATAATATTAGAAATGGGCAGTAATCCTTTTGAGGATTTAGATAAAGCGATAAAAATAGTTTCTCAAAAAAATTACAGTCAAATAACTTCTTTAGATAAAAAAATTAAAAATTTATCAATGTTATTGTACAATCGAAATTTAAAAAATAGTAAAACTATTTTTAATAAATTAGATAAAATTCATTTTGTATTAACCAAAAGTTGGATTCAATAGGTTGGGGTTGTGCCGTGAATTATTGATTATATGGTTGCTGTCGTTCAGGTCCAGTGAGGCGCAGATGCCCTACAGGTGCAAGAATGTATTGCATTGATTGTACAGTCGCAATACTATGACGTTAGGCACAGGAATGAGGCGGCAGAAAGCGATGGTTTCCTTTGCCAAGCAGTTACTACAGTCACGTAGGCGCAGGTCTCTGCTTCCGTGGTTGGTATCACCAGTTACAACAGTTACAACAAGTAAAGTAAATAAATCGAGTAATAAAAAAGAAGTTCTTTGAAATGTCAGTAAATGCGAAGCTCACGTAGGCGAAGGTCTCCGACCTGTTGCCTACCGTCACTAAGGCCATGAATTAAATAAATGAAACAATTTATTATGCACCTAAAATAAAATAGATGAGTACAAAATATAAGTTCATTGACAAGCAAGGGGTTTACTTTATAACTTCTACGGTAGTTGGATGGCTGGATGTTTTTACGAGAGATTTCTATAGACATATTTTATTAGACAGTATTCGTTTTTGTCAGAAAAATCAGGGCTTGTCTGTACATGCATGGGTTTTAATGACCAATCAACTGCACATGATCTGTTCTTTTCATGCAAAGCAAGAACCTGGATTAGTGCTTAAAAACATGAAAAGTTTTACAGCAATCAAATTGATAGATGCCATTATCAACAATTCAAAAGAAAGCAGGAAAGAGTATATGCTTAACCTG
>JBBQEA010000301.1:0-5262 GCA_038320245.1 Chitinophagales bacterium
GTTACCGGTATTGTTACCAGCAAAACCAAGGGTGGTCTTATTGTGGATGTATTTGGTATGGAAACATTCTTACCAGGTAGCCAGATCGACGTTAAACCGGTTACTGATTACGATCAGTTTGTTGGTAAGACAATGGAATTTAAAGTGGTTAAAATTAATGAGACCATTAAGAACGCCGTTGTATCACACAAAGCACTTATTGAAAGCGATATTGAAGCACAAAGGGCTGAAATTATCGGCAAATTGGAAAAAGGACAGGTATTGGAAGGTACCATCAAAAATATTACTGACTTCGGTGCATTCCTTGACCTTGGCGGCTTAGATGGTTTATTGTACATCACTGATATCTCCTGGGGCCGCATAAGCCATCCTAGTGAAGTATTAAAGATGGATCAAAAAATCAACGTGGTTGTATTGGACTTTGATGACGACAAAAAACGTATCAGCCTTGGCTTGAAACAATTGACTCCTCATCCTTGGGATACTTTAAGCGAAAGCATTAAAGAAGGTGAAGTTGTAAAAGGTAAAGTTGTAAATATTGAAGACTACGGCGCTTTCTTAGAAATTATGCCAGGTGTTGAAGGTTTGGTTCACGTAAGTGAAATTACATGGGCTAACACACCGGTTAATGCTAAAGAGTTCTTTAAATTAAACGACGAATACGAAGCTAAGATTGTTACCCTTGATAAAGACACTCGTAAAATGAGTTTATCTATCAAGCAAATGGCCAACGATCCGTGGAGCGATATTGATGTTAAATTTCCTGAAGGAAGCAAACATTCCGGTACGGTTAAAAACATCACTCCGTATGGTGTGTTTATTGAATTGGCTACAGGTATTGGCGGCATGATTCACATCAGCGATTTAAGCTGGTTGAAACGTTTCAACAATCCGAACGAATACACAAAAGTGGGTGCTGCAATTGAAGTAATTATTATGAACATTGATAAAGATGGCCGTAAACTTCAGTTAGGACACAAACAAATTGAAGAAGATCCATGGAACAGCTTAGAAAGCACTTTCCCTGTTGGTAGCATTCACGAAGGTACCGTTATTAAAAAAGACGATAAAGGTGCTGTAGTACAATTACCTTATGGATTGGAAGGCTTTGCTCCTAACCGTCACCTTGCAAAAGAAGATGGTAAGAGTGTAGGTGCTGATGAAATTGCACAATTCATGGTTATTGAATTTGACCGCAACGACAAACGCATTGTATTAAGCCACACACGCCTGTGGGAACAAGCAATTGAAGAAGTAAAGCAAGCTGAGTTTAAAGAGAAAAAAGCAGATGCTGAAGTAACCAAGAAAGCAGTGAAAAACCTGCAAAGCAAAGTAGAGAAATCTACCCTTGGCGATATTGGTGCATTGGCTGATCTTAAAGCTAAAATGGATAATGCTGCAAGCGCTGCTGCTCCTGTAGTTGCTAAAGCTCCTGCTGCCGAAGCTCCTGCTGCTGTTGAAGCGCCGGTTGCTGAAGCTCCTGCTGTTGAAGCACCTGTTGCTAAAACAAAAGCTGCTAAGGTTGTTGCTGAAGTACCTGCTGTTGAAGCGCCGGCTGCTGAAGAAGCACCTGCTGCTGCACCAACTGCTGCTACTGAAGAACCAACTGCTGAATAATTTTTCAAACTGGTTTTATACAATCCCATTGCAGCGTGCAATGGGATTTTTTTTTGCAATATTTCTTGCATAGTAATTATCATGCATGGTATTTACATCATAGAAGCAAATTGACAACAAAATAATCTATACGATGTTGTTACTTTGCTATGCGATACACTCAATTTAAAATTGTATTTATTGCTAATTGAAAGCTTTTATATACAATAAAATTTATGACGAGTTGGCATCTCACTAAAATTTTTCTATTTACTTTTTAAACATGAAATTACTATCCGTTTTTTTATTTTGCGTATTGACAGTAACAACTTCCTATAGCCAGGATTGCAAAACATTGGATAAAACATCCTTTTTTAAAAGCATAAAATTTGGTAGCCAGATTCCATTGGAATTAGCTAAGATTTGTTCAAGGTCAAGAAACGATTATTTTCTACACTACGATAGCTTAAGTAAAAATTTACAACAGAAATATTCAGATATATTCAATTTTTCGGGCCAGGCATTTTCTACATTACTAATGGCAACCAATAGAAAGGGAGAATTACTTTTTATTGACCTATGGGCAGATGTCAATACTATTGATTCGGCAAATAGGAAAAACAATACATCAAATGATAAATTCAATACTCTTTCTAAAAGATTGGATGCCAAATTTGGAAAAGCGACCAGAATTGAAAAAGACAATAATCCTTCAGAATACAATATAATGGGATCAACTAAAAAGCTTACCTGGGAATGCAACCACTTACTGCTAGAGGTTAAGTTAACCAATGGCTCGGGCATTAAAACATTGAACATAATGAGTATTCACATAAGGGATAGTAATTTTGATAAAATAGAAGAAATAGAAACCATTTAGTTAGGTAAAAGTGTATTAATCGTCATCTATCATTGAATTCATCACCTGATAGGTATCGGGGCTCTATTCACCATTCACCTTTAATCACTTACTTTGCCATTTAATTACAACCGCTGGATTTCATGAACAATTTCAATAAATATTTAAGCCTGATGGCGTTGATCATCGGCAGCTTTTTATCTTTTCTCCTTTTGTTGGTATTATTTTTTTATGTGATGAAGTTGTTTTCCATTGCATTTTTTAGCATTCCCGGCTCAGCTAATATGTTTGAAATTGTTATTATACTGGTACCCTATATTTTGTATTATGCCGCTTATTATTACCTGTCAAAAAAAATTGCATTGGCTAAAACATCCATAGCAAAAGTACTGGGATCGGTTTTTTTAATTCTTGGTACTACCATTGCTACTTTTACACTTGTATTGGCCTTTATGGTATTTTTTAAAATGAATTATCCGTGGGTTAAAATAATGGAATCCAATTCGCACTATGCATTTATTGTACAGATAATCATCATTTTTTTTACAGCCGGCACAATTGCTTCTGGCGATGCAAAGGAGGAAGACTGGATGGAGCGGAAGAATGGTTTGTAGGTGGGAGTGTTTGGGTTGAAGCAGGTGTTAACCGACTACCGACCACCGACTACCGACTACCGACCACCGGCTACTGACCGATGACTGACCACCGACAACCGACGACCAACCACCGAAAAATCACATATCAAAAAATTGCTTATTGCTTATTGTATATTGCTTATTGCTTATTGCTTATTGTATATTGCTAATTGCTTTTGCTGCTATAAAACCTGTTGTCCAGGCGCTCTGAAAGTTGAAGCCACCGGTTACGCCATCAATATTTAAAACTTCGCCGGCGAAAAATAAGTTGGATACTATTTTACTCTGCATGCTGTTGTGATCTACTTCTTCTAATGCAACACCGCCTGCTGTTACAAACTCTTCCTTAAAAGTTGTTTTGCCACTAACCGCAAATTCCTGTGCACAAATATTTTTGATAAGCTTGTTTTGCTCTTTTGCCGGAAGATCGGCCCAACGTATATTTTCATTAATACCGCTTTGCTGCAACATGTATTGCCATAAGCGTTGCGGTAAGCCAAAGGCATTGCGGTTAACAATTTTTTGTGGTGCCTGATCAAATCGTACCTGTTGGAATTTATCTTTCAACGTTTGTTCGTTGAATGCAGGCAACCAGTTTACCAAAATACGAAATTGATAATTTTTAGCAGCCAGTTCTTTTGCACCCCAGGCAGATAATCTTAATATACAGGGGCCACTCATACCCCAATGTGTAATTAACAAGGGGCCCTGCTCTTGCAACTTGCTTCCTGCAATCTTTACACTGGCATTCTCTACTGCAATTCCCATCAGGCTGGTTACATTGTTGCCGGGCATATTAAAGGTAAACAAGGAGGGTACAGGAGCCTCGATGGTATGTCCTGCTTTTTTCAGCCATTCAAATTGCAGGGATTTTGGATAACCGCCACTGGCAACACAAACAAAATCAGCTATTATTTTCTCGCCATCTTTAAAACTAATTGACCACCCGATAGCTATCGGGTCAGCATTCAGCATTGACAATGCAGCAACCTCTCTGTTTAACAGTATTTGCACCCCATATTTATTTACCTCTTTCATCAGGCAATTAACAATCGTTTCTGATGAATCAGTTATAGGGAACATCCTTCCATCAGCTTCTGATTTAAGTTGTACGCCTCTTTCTTCAAACCATCGTATGGTATCGGTGGTAAAAAAATGATGAAATGCTTTCTTTAAAAACTGATTGCCCCGTGGATATTTTTTTATCATCTCTGCCATACTGAAACAATGATGGGTTACATTGCATCTGCCGCCGCCGCTTATTCTTACTTTGCTTAAAAGTTTACTTGTTTTTTCAACAATTATTACCTCCAAAGCAGGGTTCATTTGTGCAGCATTGATTGCACAAAAAAAACCGGCTGCTCCACCACCAATTACCACTAATCTTTTTTTACCCATTTGATTTATCAATCATCTTATCAAAATTAATCATTGCAAAAATACAGCTCAATAAAAAACAGCGTATAGAGGGCGGGTATAACTCACCAGCAAAATTGCCGCCACCAACGTTTGTAATCAATCCTATTTTTTAGCTGGTAAATAAAGTAGCGTTATTATTTTCTTTTTTGTCTGGATTTTGAACGTATGATTATTTTCTTTTTTGCAGGGTGAGTTTGCTTATTGGGCACGACCAGATTTTTTTATTAATTGTTGTAGAATCTTTTCTTTGTAATGCTTCATCTTCTTCATCAAAATCTTCATAATTTCCAAAAACACTGGCCATTTCTTTTGCATGATATACAGCCTTGTTAAATTTATTACTTACCACAATAATGGTAACAGTATCAGCCAAAAGCCGCACAAATGCGGCATTGTTACCATGCCACCAGCCATTATGATAAATCATTTTTTTTCCGGTGGGATAATTGTTCATTCGCCAGCCCAAACCATAATTTCTTATCCCTGCTTTTTCGTTACTGTACGGTGCATATGCTTGCTCCAAAGTTGCAGCTGTAAAAAACTTTCCACTCCTTAGCGCACGGTCCCATATTAAAAGATCCCTGGGTGTAGTATAAATATTTTTATCGCCATAAACGGCATCTAAAAAATTAAACGGCATCAGCCTGTTTCTCCAATCATAACTAGGGTTTACCGATGCAATTTTTGTAGTGTCAAATACAAACGTATGTTGCATACCCAACGGTATAAAAAATGTTTTTGCCAAAAAAGCAG
>JBBQEA010000302.1:0-5256 GCA_038320245.1 Chitinophagales bacterium
AAATCAAAAAAGCGAAATCATTTCAAATCGTTTGAAATTCCAAATCCCTGAAACCCTTATCCAGCAATATTTTCAAAGAACTGATATACTTTTTAACAAGACACTAGTGATATTTCAATTAGAAAATTGCCCTTACAGTAGCACGTCCAATATGAACTGTCCGTGCCTCGCCAGGTTTGCGGCCATCATATTGAATGGTCATTTCTATATTACCTGAAAGTCGTTTGGTAAACTCCAGGTTCCATAAATAATTTTTACCGGGCATTAATCCATCTAACAAAATGTAGCCCACTGTAGAGTTGGCAGAACCACCCGGGGCATAAGTAAATTGTATATTGCTCAAGGAAAATCTTGCATTGATACTACTGCTGGAAAGTACGTTGTATTTAGCTTCGGTAGTAAAAGTATTGGCAGTAGATTTTTCAAAAAAGCCAATGGAATTTTTCTTGTTGTTGTAGCCATAAGTTATTGTAACCCGCATTTTAGTGCCGCTTACATAACTTAAGGATGGCTCAGCAATTTGCTGTTTCACCAAATAATTCCGGTTGCTGAATTTAGGGGTAATTAATTCGTTGTTAACCGACCTGAGCGTAAAGTTGGTACTTATTTTTTTAGTGATGTTCCACCGCATTTTTAATGCCAGCGCACGCTGGCTGCGGCTTTCCACGCCATAGGTGAGCAGCGACTTTCCATTGCTTAGCACCTGTGTAATATCCATACCCCATTTAGGGCTGGTTCGGTTAAAGAAAAAAGTATTCGATAAAAAGGAACTCAATGTAAGCAAACTGGTATCTTCCAGTTGTTTGGTAAATGGATTAAATTCAACTGTACCCGAAGCAATATTTTTTTTATTGATTTGCAATGAAGAAGCCAAACTTGTTTTAGAGAACAGCTTTTTAATACCAACGGCTTGCTTGTTACTGATGATTGCTTTGGGGTTAATCTCAACACTGTAGTTAAACTGTACATAATTGGCTTTTACATATTGGTTGGTTGGTGTATTTACCCTTATGTATTTCCGTTGATCTGTAAACAAAGCAATTTCAAATTCGTTTAATTCCTTTATGCCGTTGTTGTTGTAATCTATCCAGGTGTATTCGCCCTGGCCGGCTGGTACTTCTACAAAACTAAATTCCCGTTTTTGCTCCTGCCCTGCCCCAACTTCATACAATACATTCCCGGTTAAAAAACCCTTCCATTCATTAATGGAATATTCGGCTCGTCCCAATAATGTTTCATCTGCTTTTTGTCTGGAAATTGCTGAATTAATCAGCTGCAGTTTTCGATACGTAATATTAAATTTCAGTTGGTGATGTTCGTTGCTAAGCAAATCTGTAAAAAAGTTAATATTATGACTCCTATCTGCAAGGATAAGTTTATCAACAACCGGATACAAATCGCTCCTTGTAAAGTAATTAACTCCCCATCTGTTCAATGTAGATTCAGGCGATTTTATGTATGCCTGTAATACGTTAAAGCCAAAACTGAATGGCACGAGTGTATCCGTTTGTTTGTCGGAAAGTTTGTTGTATTCACCTAAAAAATTTACACCCACCAACAGGTTTTTTATTTGTTTTAACTGCTTACTGATATCGATGGTTGGCCTTAAATAAAATCCCGTTTGTGCAAAGTTGTTAATGTTGGTAAGACTAACAATGCTGGTTAATTTCCATCCATCCCGGGTAAATTGCTGATCTAATTTTTGTCTGAAACCATTAAATGCATCACTCCGGCTGTAGTTGGTAATATCGTATTTAAACCGGTTGCCGGTTTTATCCTGAAGACTCACTCCAGCAGTAGCAATCCTTTCATCAGCTGGTGCTGCAACATAGGGCAAGCTCCAGTCCCTGTTAAACTCTATATTTCTCAAGCGCTCCAATGGACGAAATCGCTCCTGCACATATTCGTAACCAATATTACTTTGCAGCTGTAAAGGTTTTTTAAAGAGATGAACAGTTTTATCTTCATTTACATATTGCAATTTAAAAGCCACTGCATCATCATTACCCTTATCTTTTGATGAGAATAAATTAATGTCATATTTACTAACAGCAAACTCTGTCTTAATTCTTGATGTTGGGGTAAAGGAGTATTCTGCTGAAACTGTTGCTACCTGCAATTTTTTTGGAGTCACCAGCAAAATTACCGGTTCCCAATCTCCTTGTTTGATATTGCCTGGCCCCGGTGCTATCCATTTAAATACCTTACCGTTGGTGGCATTAAATAGTTGTATATAATCACCTTTGCCCGTACCCAGATAACTAAACGAAACATCGTACAATAAAAGGTTTTGTGTGGTATCGTACACATAAACGGAATCATGCAGATTGATATTAAATAGGGTATCAACTCTTTTATATAAAATTTTACCGGTTGCAAATGTGTCCCTTACAGCACCACTGTAAAATGCTGTATCAATCCCATCACCCACATCTGCCAAAAATTGTTTTTGATTTACATCCAGCGTTTGATTGATCGACGAATTTTTAGCATCCCCATTACTAAAAGCTGCAATACTTACCAGTAATTTATCATGAAAATTTACTTCATTATTTGCATAGAGTGTGGCATTTAAAAAGTTACGGTCTGCATATTCAAATTCAACCTGTATCCTTTTATCTTTTGTTATCATCCGCTTTGGAGTAAAAGTTAGTTCGGCTGTATTGTAGTTAATAATATAGTCCTGATCTTCTCCCCTTTCCAACTTTTCTCCATCCATAAAAACCCGCTCGGTGCCGGCAAGAACCGTAAAAAATAATTCATTATTGGCGCCTTGTAACCTGTACGGGCCCTGGTTTCCCTCCAATGGTACCAAAATATTCCTATTGAATTTTCCCTTTGCGACTGAACCGCTTACTAATAAAGAATTGTTGATACCTTTTGCAATTTTATTATCAGTAATAAATGAAGCTCCCTGTAGCCTTTTATAAAAATTAAGAAAGTAATTTTTACTTTGCCGGATATCAATATCACCGAAATTAATTTGCCAGCTTCTTTTTTTTACCTGTAAAAAAATACGATCAAAGTCATTAAGATCCTGGGTATTACCGTCTGGTTGTATAGGAATATTGTTATCAGTAATTGCAGCTGTCAATTCCAGACTATCGCCGATAAAACCATTCAACTGCAGGTTAAGATTAGAACTGATTACCGCATCCTGACTATTGCCGAATGAAATGCCCCTTCCAAAACTACCGTTGTAATTCATGTTTCCAAAATCGAACAAACCACTGTTTTGTTTATTACTGTATTTAAAAGTGATGGGTTTTTGTAGCAAAAAATTATTACGAATACTATCAAATTGCAAATGTTGGGTAACTGCATTTAAACGATAAGGAAAAACCCTGTATGTAATTTGCACACTATCTGCAACCGGGTTATTTAACCAGGTTAATGTGGCATTCACTGCATCAATGCTGTATTGTGTGGGGTTTATGTTTGGTATTGTAACCGTATTGGGAAAAAGGCTCAGCGAATCTAACTGCACTTGTTTGGCTCTTGTTGAAATAATTTTAGTGCGAAGATTACTTAAAGGGACTGCAGGTTTTTGTGCCAAGGAAACTTGCACAAGCAATAAGCACAGCCACAGCAAGAATATCCTTATCAATTTAAATGGAGGGGTTTACAATAGAATGGATAAAGTTAACATTTATTGTGTAAGACCCTGAAAGCGTTGATTGTGCTGCAAACAAAAAACCTTCCAAAAAAGGAAGGTTACTTGCATTATTGAAAATTAATTAATTAAGATAAATCCTCTGTTGCTAAACCTGCAGATAAATATTCTCTGTTGAGCCTGGCAATATTGGATACTGAAATTCCCTTGGGACATTCCGCTTCGCAAGCGTACGTATTGGTGCAGTTTCCAAAGCCTTCCTTATCCATTTGTGCTACCATACTCAATACCCTCGACTCTCTTTCTGGCCCACCTTGTGGCAATAAAGCCAATTGAGATACCTTGGCACTAACAAACAACATGGCACTGCTATTTACACACGCAGCAACGCATGCACCGCAACCTATGCAGGCAGCGGCCATAAATGCATCATCGGCATCTTTCTTATCTATCAAAATTGAATTGGCGTCAACTGCATTCCCGGTATTTACTGAGACATAACCGCCAGCCTGTATTATCCTGTCGAAGGCAGCCCTGTCAATCATCAAATCTTTTATTACCGGAAAAGCCTTGCTCCTCCATGGTTCTACAACAATGGTATCACCATCCTTAAAGGCCCTCATGTGAAGCTGACAGGTAGTATTGGCTGCCCAAGGACCATGTGCCCTTCCATTAATGTACATGCTACAGGCGCCACAGATTCCTTCCCGGCAATCATGATCAAATGTTATGGCATCTTTTCCTTCAATTATCAGTTGCTCATTTAATACATCGAACATTTCCAGAAAAGACATCTCTGAAGAAATATCCTTTACCTGATAGGTTTCAAAACTGCCTGCCGTTTTGCTGTTTGTTTGGCGCCACACCTTAAGTGTGAGATTCATATTATAGTGCTCCATGTTTGATGGTTGTATTATTATAAAGTAATTATTTATAGCTCCTTTGAGTGGGTTTCACCACCTCAAAATTTAATACCTCTTTATTCAATTCCCAGTCGCTTTCGCCTTTGTATTCCCAGGCGGAAACGTAACAAAAATTCTCATCATCACGTTTTGCCTCACCATCTTCAGTTTGACTTTCTTCTCTGAAGTGACCACCGCAACTTTCATTTCTATTTAAAGCATCTTTGCACATCAATTCTCCCAATTCAATAAAGTCTGCCACTCTTCCTGCTTTATCTAATTCAGGATTCATGTTCATTATTTCGCCTGGTATTTTAACATCACTCCAGAATTCTTTTTTCAATGCCTGAATTTCAGTTATTGCTTCTCTCAACCCAGCCTCATTACGTGCCATTCCACATTTATTCCACATGATTAAACCTAGGCGCTTGTGAAAACTTTCTACAGTTTTAGTCCCCTTAATATTCATAAGTGCATTAAGCCTATCACTCACTGCTTTTTCCGTTTCGGCAAATGCAGGATGGGTTGTAGGAATAGCAGCTGTGCGGATTTCATCTGCCAAATAATTACCCAATGTGTAGGGTATTACAAAATAACCATCAGCCAATCCTTGCATTAATGCAGATGCACCCAACCTGTTGGCCCCATGGTCACTAAAGTTGGCTTCACCTAATGCATATAATCCTTTAATGGTGGTTTGTAGTTCATAGTCTACCCACAGGCCACCCATTGTATAATGCA
>JBBQEA010000303.1:0-5249 GCA_038320245.1 Chitinophagales bacterium
GAGGTAAACGGCTTTACCATAAAAGACCAATTGATAAATGCTGTTTATAAAAATGTGTTTGATGCTACAGAACTTCCTTTACGCCCTGGTACATTTTTAAAAATACAACCCTGGGATTATTTAGTTTTTGAAAGAAAGGAAGGTTTCATATTTTTTTAGTGCCGGCTTTAATAATAAGTGGAGCCCAAGTGCCTTGTAGCATCAATGTTGTGAACTTTTTATGTTCACTTTTTATTTACTGTAGAAATGAAAGGAGAAGAAATTCGTTCATCAACATACCAATTTAGAACTCAGTTTTGAAGTGATTTAGGTTGGCGAACGTTTTTTGTGTAACCAGTACTATTGAAATTTATTAAAGTATCAGTCTTACACCACCCAATTCCTCTACCCGGTAACTGAATTTTTCGCCAGGTGAGCTGATGAACATAAAGTTTTTGGGGATATTCCAATCTATGCATAGCTGGTCTATCAGTTCTGGTCCAAATACACCTACAATTGTAATATATTCCATCTTAACATAAGGGTATGCCCTGTCGAGCACATCAAAATCTTTTAAAAACTGTTCAGGGGCAGGTTCGTGTTCCTTCAATACCGTTACAATTTTTATCTTTTTGGTTATCTCATTTTCCTGCACGTAAATCATCACTTTGTTTAACGTGGCAATATCATCTCCTTTCGAAAAAAATATAAACTCCTGCTGGTGAAGAACACTGATGAGACGGTTAATCTTTTTACGGCTTACTATCGATATTTTTCTAAAGCTGTCTGTAACGCTTTTTAGTATATTCAGCACAAATTCCATGATGAGCACCCTGTTAAGCATGGCGTATATCAGCAGCATTGTGGGTAAAAAGTATTGAAGAAAAACTACCAGGTACTCCGGTTTCATTTTTACATTACCATACAATGCTGCACCAACAGCAAAAAGGGCAATCACTACTATTAATGGCCTGGCATACTCGGGCCGGGGCAATTTCTTTCTCCTGATTTTAAGCATGAGGTTGCCCAATGCAAAAAACGCCATTACCAGTAAAAATGAAATGCTGTAAACACCCGCCAGCGGTGCAAGTGCGCCTTTGGTAACCAACAAAACAGATACACATAAAATGAAAAAAGTTATCATAATCCGGTAACTGCTGCCCCGTTTATTTTCTTTTAAAAAAAACTGTGGTAGTATCCTGTCTAACGCCATACGTTTCATCAAACCGTTTACACCCACAAAAGAAGTAAGTACTGCACCGCTTAAAACCGTAACCGCATTAATTGAAATTATGTTGGCAAGCCAGCTTCCGCCGGTAAGCGTTGCCATATAGCTTAGTAACGATTGCTGGTGTGTTTCTACTACAGCAACGGGCATTACCCCAATTGCCAGCAAGGCAATCAGTGGATTAAGTATGGAAACCGCTATCCACATATTACGGAGTGTTTTAGGAAATACACCCCGCTTTTGTTCCTCTACAAAATTGGCCGAACTTTCGAAACCGGATATGCCCAGCATGGCTGCGCTAAAACCGAAGAATAAAGCAGTGGCTAAACTTCCGCCTTTAATGGGCAACGAAAAATTTGCAGAAAAAATGGCTGTACCGTTGTGCATTAAGAAAATGAAAGCACTTACAATTAGAGTTACCATTGCTGCCAGGTGAAAAATAAATATCACCAGCGCAACTACAGCACTTTCTGAAATGCCGAGTATGGTTAAGCATAAAAACAAAAACAATAACCCCAGTGTGGCATAATTAACCGGCAAAGCTGTAACGCTTTCATGCAGGTAGTGCATGGCCTCGCTTGCAGAAATTACAGCCGTAGCCATGTAAGACAGAATGGTAAGACAGGCAGCTACTGATGCGTTGCTTTTACTGGTAGTGTTGAGCAATACATTGTATGCACCGCCATTAAGCGGTAAAGCACCTACAACCTCGCCATAAATTTTGCGAAACAAAAAAAGTACTGCAGCTACTATCAGCAAAGCAAGCCAGGCATATTGCCCAGCCATAACAATGGTTAAGGCTGAAACATATAAGCAGGAAGAAGTAATATCATTGCCACAAATGGCGGTGGCCATCCAGGTATTTAATTTTTTTGCTGATTGCATCAGGCAGGTTGTTGTATAATATGTACATCTCTTTGAGGAAAAGGAATAGAGACCCCTTTTTCACGAAATGCTTTAAATATTTTATAACGAAGGTCGCTTTTTACCTGCTCTACCCGAAAAATATCCTGCGTCCAGAAAATAAGTTGAAACTGTAATGAGCTATCAGCAAATTCCTGCAACCGCACAAAGGGTTTGTTATTTGTCAGTTCATCCTTTAATACTTCGGTTTGTGCCATGGCACAATCAATTAAAATGGCTGTTACTTTATCTATATCACTATCATAGCTTACACCAACCTCTAAATGAAATCTGCGGTCAAAAGCCTGGTGGGTCCAGTTAATTACATTTTCTGTTATAAATTTATGATTGGGTACAATAATATTATAGCCATCACGGGTAAGTAACACAGAAGTGCGCAGGTTAATGTTTTGTACTTTACCTACAATGCTGTCCACTTCCATTATATCGCCCACTTTTACCTTTCTTTCAAAAAGCATAAACAGGCCCGAGATAATATCACTGAAAATATTTTGTAGTCCAAACCCAAGGCCTACCATCAGTGCTGCAGAACCGGCCACCAGTATGGTAACATTAAAACCCAATACCTGAATACATACGGATATGGCAATAACCCAGACAGTATATTTAATCAGTTGAAATACAGAAGATCTTGCACCCTTTTCTGTTTTGCTTAAACCGGATTTGTGTACCAGAATTTTTTTGATAAGAAAAAGAAGCAGCCATGTTATAAAAATAGCAGCAATCAGTTCTGCAAGCTTTGCCGTTGTAAGCGTAAGGCTGCCGATCTTAAAAATTACCTGTTGCCAAAATTTATCCATTACTATTTCTTTTTTTTAACACGGTTTCTGTAGCCGGGTTTAACTATCTGGTTTAGTTAGTACAAATTATTTTTTTGGATCATTACGGGTATTTACCATTTTAGTTTTTTTTCTCCGCAGAATTTTTTCCATTGATTCTGTTGCAAGCAAAATACTCTCTTCGTAAGAAGTGCTGCTTTTCTTTACAAATTCATTTTCGCCGGCATGCGATATGTATATGGAACAGCATTTGTTTGTAAGACTATTTATTGCTCCTTCTTTCAATGATACGTCTGCCCTTATAATTTCGGGGCTTTGTTTAAATAATTTGCCCACTTTAGAATTAATAAAACCTGTAAGTCTCTTACTTCCTTTAAAATTTACTGTTTGTACTGTAATGTTCATTGTTCGTTATTTTATTTTGTGAAAGATACTTTTAATTCAGGAGCTTCAACCAATTGGAATGTGGCTGATGCAAATTTTATTTCTCCATTAGTTGCCTCTATTTGCTTTAATATTTTTGTAAACAGCTCTGTTTTAGTTGCACGTCTTTTTTTATAACTTACCACAAACCGTAAAGTAAATTCAACCCAATTGTCATTTGCAATTAAAGAAACCATAGGCTCTGTTTGTGCATCTTCTAATCTGAATTTACTTTGTAATTGGGTCCACTTTTCTTTAGACTGCGAAGTTAAGTCTCCTGCTACTTCGTTACCTATTGCTAACAAAATTGCATTGGTTTTATCATAATTACTGCCATATTGAATGGGTATTTTTATCTCATCCCATAAAAAGGGAAAATCGCCGGAATAATTAAAGACCGGTTCTTTAAAAACAAAACTATTAGCAATTAAAACAATTCTCCCGTTGTATAAATCACCATCCACCCATTGCCCGGTTTCCATAATAGTGGTTCTTAGTACACCAATATCCATCACATCTCCTTTTATGCCGCCTAATTGTACCCTGTCGCCAGGTTTATAAAAACTCCCAAACATAATTGCCAGCCATCCGGCAAAAGAAGCAATCACTTCCTGCAATGCAAATGCTATACCTGCACCGGCCACACCAAGTGCTACCGTAAGGCCTCCAAGTTTGTTGCTGAAAACAACGGTAAAAAGTACAATGGTTAAAAAATATCCTATAAAGCTGCTGAATTTTTTTGCCTTGTAACGGTTATCATTGTCATGAATTTTTGATAAAAGGCTTTTCTGAAGGAATTTAATAATTAACCAGATAATAAGTACACCTATAAAAATCGCTACAAATTTTCCAACAGTGCCATTAAAGAGATACTTATTTATGAACTCGTTCATTAATTTTTATTTTTTGTTTTTTCGCTTTGCTTTTTATAATCATTTGCGTCTTTAAGGTACTTTTTAATCTTGTTAACGGTACTTTTTGTGACAGCATCTTCCGGCTGTTGCGCAAGTAGTTTTTGATAGTAAATCAAGGCATTGTTATAATCTTCTTTAGCAACATAATATCCTCCAAGGTATGTATAAACCTGCTTAATCTGCGTTTTATAATTATCGCTGTTTGTGTTTGCCACACTATCCAAAAACTGCGTAAAATAGGGCAGTGCAAGCGTGTCGGTATAAGCACTGTCCAGCTTGGCTTTTATGGCTCCATTCATATAAATACCTTCGTATGCAGCCGGATACCTGGTTGTGAAATCTGAAAAAAAGAATCGGCTTTTCCAAGTTCATTCATATCGTACCAGTTAAGGCCCACTTTATACATGTCTGCCTTATTATATTTTTTAAATGGCAATAGATTTTGCTTCCAAAAATTTATATTGTATGCATCATTAACATCGATATAATGATTAAATAATTTTGCCAGCTTGCCCTTTTTTATTTTGTGCAACGAGCAGGAGGGCCGTGCTTATTTTGATTAATTGATTTGTTGCAAACGAAGCAGGTTTGATACTTAAATAGGCAGCCGCCTTATCAGCCTCTTTATTTTTTAAATAGGATTCTGTAAGCCAGAATGCTGCTACCGCATCATCAGGGTTTTGTTGCAACACCGCTTTAAAGTTTTCTATTGCAGAGTTATATCTCTGGTATTGCAACAGGGTAATACCTGTTTTAATATTATGTGCTTTTGCAATGCCGATAGATAGCAAAACATCTACCACTAATATTATTTTCTTTTTCATTATCATTGTATACATATTTACATTTAATTATTTTTTTCATTGTTGTCCGACTAAAATCGGGTTTAAAAATGCTGTAACCTTTTATGGTCAAAGGTTATAGGCTAAAAATTCGTTGTTTCAATATTGGAGGTAGTACCCCCTTTGTTTTTTATGTTTCAAAAGCAAAGGAGGCGTTGTG
>JBBQEA010000304.1:0-5238 GCA_038320245.1 Chitinophagales bacterium
CCTTTATAAAAAGGACAATGTTACTGACGAAAACACACAATATCTCTTCTCCATACAATACAATAAAGCTACTGCCTTTGCAAACAATATCTTGGGCGACATGCCACGTGGAAAACAGTTTGGATATCTTTTTACAAATAATACAACACTACCCAATTGGCAATCAAAAATGGGTGATGTAGCTGCGCATGAAATTGGCCATGGAACATTTACGCTTAAACACAGCTTCGAATATGGAGATTTTGTTGAGGGGGACCCTGTTTTAAATAATGCAATGGACTATCCTGCCGGATCTTCCTTTTCAAAATTTCAATGGGACAACATTCACGATCCAGCTATAGTGATTGGTTTCTTACAGGATGAAGATCAAGGGGCTTATGTAGATAAAGCTACAGATGATTCTGGCTACGTAAAATTTGTAACTGTTGGTCAAACCAATTTTTTAACTCCAAATGGAGCTTTAATAACTTTCACTGAGCCTACAGAAGTCAGCGTTTTTTGCCTTGACTATGATATCTATAATAATGGGTCCTCAAGTTCAGTGCCTAATGGGGTATTGTTTGGATTTAAAACATCGAGTGGCGTTGAGTATTACCCGGATATAAATTATTTAGGAAACCAGTTTAATGGATATTATGAGATTACAAGAACGAATTCTGTTTTAAAGTGGAAGTTGGATCCACAAAGGAATAAAAGGGTTTATATCAATACTACCCCTCAGGTAAACAATTCTAATATACCTATAACCTTTATCCACTTTAACAAAAATCCATGCAATCAAAAACACGAGGTATGGTTTATGGATCAATCATACAATTTTATTGCTCCCCAACCTGCAGATTTGGATTTCAAGTACCCTCAGTACGAAACAGCAAATAAGCCAACGGGTGATCATATAGTAGAAGTGGGGTTAAATGGATGCATCAATTGCAAAATAAATAGTCCTGGCACAGCAAGGGTGAAAGGTGGAGCAAGAACAAGCATTAGTACCCAATTCTTTAAGTACACAGAATTTGTAGCAAATGGTGAAACCATGCCATTGGAGCCCGAAGATAAAAAGCGGTTACAAGATTTCTTAAGGTCAATTGGAGAGGAATTTCAACAGAAGGTAGATGTGTTTATTTATCCTGCAAATGGAGGAAAAGAAACAGATGCAAACACTGCTTACAATGCATCAAAAACTAATGGTAATAAGGCTATAAAAATCGAAGTTGCTGCTGATGGCTCGTTGAAAATAGGCAAGGAGAATGGGGTACCTGAGAGAGGTGTTTTTAATTTTGATCTTTTTGGTTTTGGAGTAGGGAATGAGTGTGCAGCTGTATATGCAGACAAGATGCTCTCTGCAAATGGTTCTGATAATAAAGTATTTAGATTTTGTCAGAAGATGTATTATGGAATAAAGGGGGTAATACTTTGCAAACTGGGTGAAGAAGCAACTGTTGGTCTTCCTGATGCGGATCGTTTTGCTGCCGGTTTCGCATCCGAATTTCTTAATACATTAGATGTTGTTGCACTGGCTTCAGGACTAAAAGATCTAGGTTTAATGGTTGGGAGTGCTATACTGGAATATCCCAAAAATTCGATAAGACAGTTAAACAATGCAGGAAAGCTAGTATTGAAAATATTTGAATCTGGCCCAATCGAGATTGAGGATGTTTTAACAGTTTTTGTGCCGCAAACTATGATAGATGGATTTCAAAAGGGAAAAGATTTTGGGAAAACTCTCTATCAATATTACGTCACAAATGGTAATAGCTGGCGGTATGGGCAGGTAACAATGATGGTTATACCACTTGTACTCACCCTTGGTGAATATTCAGCAGTTATTGCAGCAAGGGTAGGAGAAGTTATACCGGCCTTAGCAGCAATCGGGGATGCTGCTTCAATTGCAAGATATTGCGCTAAAATGAATCGCCTCACTAACCTTGGGTTTGAAGTAGTTTTAAACGGCGGACAAAAATGTATAGCTCCAATTAAAAGAGTAATACAACCTGGTGGTGCTATAAAGAATATAGAGCAATCAGTTCAAGCGATTGAGGAGATTAAACCTGGTGTTGAATCAGTACTCGATGATGTAAATGATGCTAAAAAAATTGAAGATTTTATAGATGATGCGGAGGACTTATCTCAACGTGTAGCACTTTTAAATGGTGATGAAAAATCGTTAGTACTTTCAGGGCTTTCGAGGATTACAAATAGCGATAAACTTTATATTGCGATTCATGGTGCAGGGGATGTTTTTGAAGTTGTTATCAATGGCAATAAACAAACCATGACTCACCGCTCTTTAGCTACCTATCTCAAAAAGAATTATAGTAGCTCTAGCGACATTATTCTACTTTCATGTTCTGATATTACGACTGCACAAAATCTGGTAAATAAGTTAGGGGCAGGAAAAACAGTTACAGCTTGGGAGGGAGCAGTAAATGTTTATGAAAGCGGAGCAATAAGGGGCGAAGGGTTATGCAAAAAGTTCAGTAAAAGTAATGCTGAGGGTGTCCAGAACTTTCAGGATATTACAACTACCCAACCTAGGGGCTTGGCAAATGCGAATGATGTAGAAAATCTTATTACTAACCGAAAAGTTACTCTTGGTAAAGTCGATAAAATATTTGTTGAAAGTGCTTTTGAGACTACAGGGAAATTAAAGAAGAGTGTAAAATACAAGACAGGAGAATTCGGTTATTTAAATGAAACGGATGCATTAGGAAGATTAGAAAAAGCAAGTGCTGAGGAATTAAAAATAAGTACAGAATCTAGGTTACGGCATGATCAGGCCACTCCCGGTAAATTGTCCGGTGACCATGCTGGGCATCTTATCGCAGACTTGTTTGGAGGTTCACCCGCTCTAGACAATTTAGTTTCTCAAGCTGGCAGGACAGTTAATCAAAGTGTATTCGGCAAGTTAGAAAGGTTATGGAAAAATGCTATTAATGATGGATCGAAAGTAACAGATTTGAAAATTCAAGTAATTTACGAAGGCGAGGGTTTAAGACCTACTAGCTTTAATGTTGAATATAGAATTGATGGTAAAAAATTTATTGAAGAACCTATTTTTAACACTCTATTCAATTAATATGACACAAAACGATTTTGACGTTCAATTTCAAAACCTAACCAAACAAATGGTTGAAATAGCTTTTGAATTTTTGGATTTTAACAAAACTGAAGTAGACTGTGTGTATGTTTTCTGTTCCTCAGAAGATAACAGACTTTCCTATAACATGTTTTATAAAATAAACGGATATGTTGTTCATTCACACAATGTGAATTCTGTTTCTCAAACAAGATTTGATCTTTCTGATGATCGAGAATCAGCTCTATTGCGCTTGGGCAATAAAAGTTTAAGAGAAATATGCACACTTTTTTTGAATTTTAAAAGAGATGTACCCACCTTAATCAAGATTTTTTTCAATCCTAAGAGTGGAAAGTTCGATTGTAAATTGATCTATGAATTACAATATTCCTATGATGAGAATCGAAGCTATGTTAACGTTTTTAATGAATGGTTTGAAGAAGAAAAAATGGGCTCAAAAGGTTGATGGAGGAGAGTTAAAGCTTTTGAAAGAGGTGTGCAGTTAATTCCTTGTTTCGTATACTCGCCAAACTGCATTGTGGTGGGAAAATGTAATGTAAAGAATTTGGAACTTTTGGTTGTTTTGAAGCACAGGTACGTTAATGTTATTACTACAATCAAGAAAATAGATTAAAAGCATTATACACTATACCTACTTAGTTAATACAGGAATTTTGAAAGGAAAAGAATATAAGAATTACAAAAAAAACAAAAAAAGATTAGGCAACTATGAAAGTTATAAGAAAAATCACCCCGTACCTTTTAATTATAATAGCAATTTTTACCCTGCATGCCTGTAAAAAATCAGACACACAAACACCTACGCCTACACCTGTAACACCTGTGGAAACCATTTATACCGTTGGCTATGAGAGAAGCCCTAATGGCGTTGGCCATTATGTTGCCATGTACTGGAAAGATACCACCAAAGTGAATTTAACGGAAGGTAGTACAGATGCCCAGGCAAGGTCAATAAAAGTGGTGGGCAATGATGTGTTTGTGTTAGGTGAAGAAATCAGCATACAAGTGTGAATCAGCGAACAGTTTTTAAAATGCAGGATCTGCTTTTACTACTTAATAAATATCAATAAATAATAACTGATAAATATATCAACAGCTAAAAATACAATTCGGATAACTCTCTGATAGGGAAGCTATAAAATGCGAATATGGATTTGATCACTGCCAGTTTATTTATATGTGCCAAGGTAAAGTCAGCGGCAGAACAAAATTAATAAATGAGAAAACTCGTCTTTTTTTTATCGATTTTATTAACTGTAAGTGCAGTGTATGCCCAGCAATTTCCTGTGCAGGTTACTTCGCAGTTAATACCGCCATACACTACGCAGGTAAGCGAATATTTCAGTCCTTCACAGGCCAATGCTAAGCTGAACCTGCTGTTGCTCAACAGGGATTTTAATAAGCCTGTTTTGAATGTAAGGTTACGGATGAGCATTGAAAGCCAGGGCGTAAGAATGCGTACAAAAGAAGACAATCCGGGAGCCTTTACAACACTTTCAATTAATGCTGGTGTTCCATACTATGTAACCCCTTCCCAGTTAGCTCAATACTTCAATATCAACAACCTTGAAATAAGCGGCATGTCTCCGCAGGAGTATAGTTCCGTAGGTAAATTACCCGAAGGCTTTTACACATTTTGTTTTGAAGTGGTAGAAGTTAGCTCCGGGCAAACAGTAAGCAACAAAGGCTGCACATTTGCCTGGATGAACCTGAACGACCCTCCCATGCTTAACCTGCCGGTTAAAGGAGAAAGTGTTGTACCATCAGTAAGTCCTGCAAATCAGTTGGTGTATTTCTCCTGGACACCCCGCCAAACATCCAGCCCTGTTGCGGCATACACAACCTTATATATTTTTACCCTTGCTGAGATTTTAGACAGCACCGTTGCGCCGGAGGCTGCTTTTTTAAGTACACCCCCACTATTTTCTGATAGTGTAACAACTACAAACTACATTTACGATGGCACCAAAATAGGCCTTATCCCTGGTAAAAAATATGCCTGGCGGGTACAGGCCAAAACCAAAGATGGCATTAGCGAAGTAGCTACTTTTAAGAACAATGGTTACAGCGAAATATTCTGGTTTAATTACAAAACCACCTGCCCGCTGGTAACCAATGTAGGTAGTGCTGTATTAGGTAAA
>JBBQEA010000305.1:0-5127 GCA_038320245.1 Chitinophagales bacterium
ACATGAGCGAATACATGGAGAAGTTTACTGTGAGTCGTTTAATTGGTGCACCTCCGGGTTATGTTGGGTACGAAGAAGGTGGTCAGCTTACAGAAAGAGTAAGACGCAAGCCTTACAGCGTAATCCTTTTGGATGAAATTGAAAAAGCGCACCCGGATATTTATAATATTTTATTACAGGTTTTGGATGATGGGCAATTGACTGATGGTATGGGTAGAAAGGTAGATTTTAAAAACACCCTTATCATAATGACGTCAAATATTGGTGCCCGCCAATTGAAAGATTTTGGCGAAGGAGTAGGTTTTGCAACACAGAACAGGATGCAAAATGCTGATGAAAATAATAAAGCTGTTATTGAAAAAGCATTGAAGCGTACTTTTAGTCCGGAGTTTCTCAACAGGATTGATGATGTGGTTATTTTTAATTCATTAACAAAAGAAAACATTTTTGATATCATAGATATTTTGATGAAGGGCGTGATGAAACGTTTGGTGAATCTTGGATTTTCTATGGAACTTTCACCAGCCGCAAAGGATTTTATTGCAGATAAAGGCTATGACGCTCAATTTGGTGCAAGGCCGCTTCACAGGGCCATTCAAAAGTACCTGGAAGATCCTTTAGCAGAAGAAATATTAAACATGCAGGTAAAGAGCGGAGATATTTTAATTGCTGATATGGATGAATCAAAAGAAAAAATAACCTTTACGTTAAAACCGCAGGAAAAGGAAGAAGAAGCAACAACATCTGAATCAAAATAGCGGTAATTTGAAATTATCATTAAAGCCACTCAACTTCTTGAGTGGCTTTTTAATTTGATACAATATAAATAGTAGCAGCTAACAGCGATTGAATACCCTCGCCAGTCATTGAAAATGCTGACAAGGGATATAAATAAAGCGTCTCCCGATCTATCGGATTTGAATTATGTCCTTTTTACTTTGATGGATAATTTTTTTTGTTCACTTTTGTATCAATGAAAAAGAAAATAATTACCATTGATGGATGGTCATCTTGTGGAAAAAGTACACTTGCAAAGCAAATGGCTAAAGTACTGGGGTATGTTTATATCGACAGCGGTGCCATGTACCGTGCCATCACTTTATATTTTTTAAGAAACAGTATCGATTTCACGAATAAGAAAATGGTGAATACCGCACTGCAGAATATTTCTATTGAATTTGAACACAACGAAAAATCACAGCAATCCGAAATTTTATTGAATGGAGAAAATGTAGAATACCTGATACGGGATATGATTATAGCTGAAAAGGTAAGTGACGTGGCTGCCATAAAAGAAGTGAGGGAATTTGCAGTAGCACAGCAGCAGCAATTGGGCAAAAAAAAGGGCATCGTAATGGACGGCAGGGATATAGGTACCACTGTTTTTCCAAAGGCAGAAATAAAAATTTTTATGACGGCAGATATTGCTGTAAGGGTGCAGCGCAGGTTTAAAGAAATGTTTGAAAAAAATCCCAATGTAAGTATCGAAGAGGTGAAAAACAACCTGGAGTTGAGGGATTACATCGACTCAAACAGGGAAGTTAGTCCACTTCGTAAGGCGAAAGATGCAATAATTCTGGATAATACAACCCTAACAATGGACGAGCAATTAAAATTTGCCATGCGTCTTTTAGATAAATAGTAAAAAGCCGTACAGGACTTAAACGCACCATCAATAAAATTGCCCTCCGGGATACCTGGAGGGCAATTTTATTGACGGCTTTCTGTTATTAGTAAAAAATATTTTCTGTTACAATTTAAACTCTGTGCCAACGACAAAGTCATAACAAAACAACCAAATTTATAACCCACAAAAATTTTATTATGAAACAAGAAATCCGCTACATGTTTGTGGCAATAACATGTGTAGGTTTATTTTTTACCTCTTGTAAAAAAACTGATACCACATCAACCCTAGATACCACTACCGAAATACAGGTGCAGGCAGATGACGAGTCAAGGTTTGCAAATGAAACGGATGCAGTAGCCAATGACGCCAATGCAACACTGGAAAATTTAGGCGGTTCGTACGCCGGCGAATCACCGTTAACGCCGCAGCTTCCATTTACCTGCGATGCCACCGTGGTAGTAGATACAGCCAGCAATCCAAGAACAATCACAATGACTTACAGCGGTAACAATTGTATTGGTAACCGCACCCGTACCGGAGTAGTTGTAATTAGCTTTGCACCCGGTTTCCGGTGGGCAAATGCAGGTTCACAATATACCGTTACCTACAATAATTTAAAAATTACCCGTGGTGCTGATAAAAAAAGCATTACCATTAACGGCACCAAAACTATAAAAAATGTATCAGGTGGTAAATTGCGTAACCTTGCAACAAGGCTTTCCCCAATTGTTCATGAAATTACCAGTTCCGGTATGAGCATTACTTTTGATAATGGGTCTCAGCGTAGCTGGCAGGTTGCCAGGCGCAGAACATTTACTTATGATAATGGAATAGTAATTTCTGTAACTGGAATTAGCTCACTTGGAAATGGCGTTGCAGAATGGGGTACAAACAGGTTTAATAAAGAATTTACCTGTGCAATTACAGAGCCATTGGTAGTAAGACAAAGTTGCAATTTCCGCTTAGTCAGTGGTCAGTTAAAACATACGGGTGCAGTTGCAACTACCACCACAACCTTTGGTTTAGATGCAAATGGCAACCCGATTACTTCCTGCCCATCCGGTTTGTTATTTTATAAAATAGTGTGGACGGGGGCTAACGGAAATACGAATACTCATATAGGATCTTATTAAATTAAAATGCAGGGATGATGAAAGAACCGCATGCTAAATAGCTGCGGTTTTTTTGTGCCCGGTATTTTTAGAGCAGGGAAAAAACTTTTTATGAAAATATATCCTGTTTTATAAGCTATGAAAATATTTTGTCGTAAAAGGGAAATTAATAATAAGATTTAGATTGTATGCCTTAGTTTTTTGTCAATATATTCTTTCTTTAAACACTTACTTTTGTCGCTCACATTCCTAAAAAATAAAAGCTATATGCCATTCCTATTTACCAATAGAATAATAACCTTACAAAAATCAGCCACAGCCCGCAATCTTCGTTTAATCGGGAATATTTCACATCGACACTCCTTGATTTAAAATATTTTAAAAATCGCTTTCAATTTAAAACAGCTGCAATGGAAAATAATATAAAAAATTTAAAGGAGGAGTTTAGTAAGTTGTTCGGGACCACACAAAATCCAATAATTGTGCGTTCCCCGGGCCGGGTAAATATCATTGGAGAGCATACTGATTATAACAATGGTTTTGTATTACCTGCATCGATAGATAAGGCTGCCTACATGGCCATTAGTTTAAGGGGTGATGATGAAATACACTTACTGGCTTTGGATCTTAACGAGACATTTACAATAGCTTTAAAAGATTTAAAACCTGTGACGGATATAAGCTGGCCCAACTACATTTTAGGAGCAGTGGCACAGTTTCAGAAAAAGAATATTCCGCTTAAAGGATTTAATGCAATACTCTCCAGCGATGTTCCGATGGGTGCTGGCCTCTCTTCATCTGCAGCAGTAGAGTGTGCAACCGTATTTGCGTTAAATGAGTTGTTGCAAACCAGGCTCGGTAAAATTGAAATGGTGCAAATGGCTCAAAAAGCGGAGCATGAATATGCAGGTGTGATGTGTGGCATTATGGATCAGTTTGCATCTGTAATGGGCAAGCGTGATCATGTGATAAAATTAGATTGCCGTTCATTGGAATTTGAATACGTTCCATTCAAATTGGATGGTATCAAAATTTTACTGTTGAATACAAATGTGAAACATTCGCTGGCATCATCAGAATACAATACCCGCAGGCAGGAATGTGAGCAGGCAGTTGCCTGGATAAAAGAGCATCACCCGGAAGTACATTCATTAAGAGACGCCACGGAGGCTATGCTGGATGCGTATGTATTACCCAAAGACACTTTGATAGACATGCGAAGTCGTTTTATTGTACAAGAAATAAATCGCCTGCAACAAGGCTGCGAAGATTTAAAAAATGGAGATATCAACGCACTCGGAAAGAAAATGTTTGCAACACATGATGGCCTAAGTAAAATGTATGCAGTGAGTTGTAAAGAGTTGGATTATTTAGTTCACTTTGTACGTAGCAACAACGCAGTTATTGGTGCCAGGATGATGGGTGGTGGATTTGGTGGCTGCACAATCAATTTGGTAAAAGAAGATGCCATTGATGCATTAATTGAATCGATAAAACCAGCCTACGAAAAAGAGATGGGTTTACCGTTATCTTATTATATTGCTTCCATTGAAAACGGAACCGAAATAATCTACTAAACTATGTTTGATTTAAAAGAGCATTCTCACACACGACTGAATATTTTAACGGGAGACTGGATTTTGGTTTCTCCTCACAGGATGAAGCGGCCCTGGCAGGGTAAAATAGAAGATCTACAGCAAGATGAAAAACCTGCCTATGATCCACAGTGTTATTTATGTCCTGGTAATAAAAGGGCGGATGGTAGTATAAATCCAGATTACCAAAAGCCATTTTCTTTTGTAAATGATTACTCAGCCTTATTGGCCGATTCCCCGGCCGGCGAATACAACGTGGAAAATTTGCTCTCAGCAAAAAGTGAAAGCGGCATTTGTAAGGTAATCTGTTTTTCGCCACAACATAATGTTACGCTGCCGCAAATGACAGTGGAAGCAATTGGAGATGTAGTTGAATTATGGCAGGCCGGGTTTGCTTTGATGGCAGCCAATCCTGCAAATAAATACATAGAAATTTTTGAGAACAAAGGCGAAATAATGGGTTGCAGTAATTGCTCCATTTAATGAAGAGGAAAAAAAATTACTAGCAAAGATATTAAAGCAGCTTGCAACAAAATATGATAACCTGTTTAATATCTTATTTCCCTAGTCAGCAAGCGTGCACCAGGCTCCGGTAAATGATGGGGATCGAAAAAAAGGCATTGGCATTTATAAAATAAGATTTCTGCTCAATAGTAATTCTATTGATGATAACGTTGATTTACGCCAAGTTTTGGTAGCGGTTGTTGTAACAGTTTTTATATTGTTCGGTAACTTGTAGTTGATAAAATTATGAAAACAACAAAGAGCATATATGTAGGTGTTTTGTGCA
>JBBQEA010000306.1:0-5003 GCA_038320245.1 Chitinophagales bacterium
CATTTAAAATAATCGAATGGCTCTTTGCAATCGTCGCATTGATACAGGGATTTACAGGCGGTGCTGCCAAATTCACTGATGCGATTTGTGTGATAAGAATTACACCTTGGGCATTGCACAGCTTCATTGGGTGCAAAAAGATCATTGTTACAAACCTGCTGCCTTACATTAGGAGGCGCAATTCCATAAGCTTTTAGTTTTTCTTTTCCTGCTTCAGTCATCCAGTCGGTTGTCCATGCCGGGGAAAGCATGGAAGTTACTTTTACATTTTTATACCCATGCTCAGCCAATGCCAGTTTAATGTTGATGCTGATCATGTCCATGGCGGGACAGCCTGTGTAAGTGGGTGTGATGATGATTTCGACCTCCTCTAAATTTTCGCCCCCATCCCCTAAATGGGGGTAAGGCGAGCACCTTACATTTCTTACAATACCTAAATCAAGAATGGAGAGCACAGGAACTTCCGGATCGCAAACCGTTTCGAGAATTTGCCAAATTGCGGCCTCCCTAAATCCCTCCGAAGGAGGGACTTTTGACGACCCTATGTTTTCAGGGTCTCTATCATTATATGGTGAACCAAACTCCTGCATATTTGATAACTTCAGTTTATTTGATCTTTAAAATCTACGCTTGCAATGGAGGTTTTGTTGTTATTACCACTCACTATTAGGATAAGCTCTTTGTACATACTGTAATTCGGCAAGCAGGTAGCCCATATGTTCAGTATGAATGCCTGTTTTACCACCGGTTTGCATAAACACGTTTTCAGGAATTGCTAAAGTAGCTTCTTCAAAAATGGCTTTTACATTTTTCATCCAGGCATCTTTTAAAAATGAAAAATCAATGCCGGTTACTTTTTCATAATCTGCCGGCAAAAACATTTCTCCGGTGTACCTCCAAAGTTCATCAACGGCATGTAACATTCGCTGGTGGCTTTCTGCAGTGCCATCTCCCAAACGAATTACCCATTCGCTGCTCCAGCGTAAATGATACTTTATTTCTTTTAGCGCCTTAGCAGTGATGGCTGCTACTTGTTCATCGCTGCTGTTTTGTAATTTTTCAAATAATAAATATTGATACTGGCTGAAAAAATATTGCCTTAGAATGGTTTGTCCCCAATCGCCATTGGGTTGCTCTGCCAACAACAGATTTTTAAATTCTCTTTCTTTTCTCAAATAGGCGAGGCTGTCCTCTGTAACCTGTGCACCAGCTTGGTTGGTTGACGAGTTAATTAGCGTAGCAGCGTACTGATAAAAATTTCGTGATTGCCCCAGTAAGTCCAAGGAGATATTTGTTAATGCAATATCCTGCTCCAATATCGGCCCATGCCCACACCATTCGCTGTTGCGTTGAGAAAGTATTAGGGTGGTATCTGCCAGATGGAGAAGAAAAGCCCCTCCTAAATCCTCCCCGCTGGGGAGGACTTTCGACGGCTCTGATTGTTCAAGAGTTTCTTTAATATTTGATGTGTTAAACTTTTCCATTTAAAAATATTGCATTCATTATTTATTTTTTTTAGATTCTCCCCCTCCTAAATCCTCCCCGCTGGGGAGGACTTTCGACGGCTCTGATTGTTCAAGAGTTTCTTTAATTATTGAGGTCTTCTTAAGCCCCTCCTTTGGAGGGGTTGGGGAGGCTTTACATATGATTCACCTCATCCGGCAATTGATAAAAAGTAGGGTGACGATACACTTTATCTATTGCAGGCTCATACAATTCGCCTGCTTCATCGGGATTTGAAGCGGTGATGTATTTACTTTCTACTACCCAAATACTTACACCTTCCATACGCCGGGTGTATACATCTCTTGCATTTTCTATGGCCATTTGTGCATCAGTTGCATGAAGGCTGCCCACATGTTTATGGTCGAGCCCTTGTTTGCTGCGGATGAAAACTTCCCATAGAGGCCAGGCCTCTACCCCCTCAATATCCGGTCCCACAACCAATTGAGGGATGAGAGAACTTTTCAATTTATCACTACCTGCGCTTTCTTCAGGGATATCACCGTAATAAAATTTTCTGATTTCTATATTCATAAAATAATTTTAAATAATCAGGCTGCTAAAGTCCTTCCTTTGGAGGGATTTAGGGAGGCATTTCTTTTTTTAGCATATGCCATTGCTGCATCTCTTACCCAACTACCTTCTTCATGTGCTTTTTTGCGGGCATTTAAGCGTTGTTTGTTGCAAGGGCCGTTACCTTTTACAACATTCCAAAATTCATCCCAATTTATTTCGCCAAAGTCGTACTGCTTTTTATCTTCATTCCATTTCAGTTTATCATCTGGCAATTGCATGCCCAACAGTTTTATTTGCTCCGCAATCATATCAACAAATTGCTGTCTTAACTCATCATTTGTTTTTCTTTTTATTTTCCATTTCATGCTTTGGTCGTTGTTGGTGCTTTCGCTATCCCGTGGGCCAAACATCATCAGACTTGGCCACCACCAGCGGTTAATTGCATCCTGACACATAGCCTTTTGCTCAACCGTTCCCCGGCTTAATACCAGTAAACTTTCAAAGCCTTGCCGTTGGTGAAAACTTTCTTCTTTACAAATTTTTACATTGGCTCTTGCATACGGCCCGTAACTGGTGCGGCATAACATAACCTGGTTAAGGATTGCAGCTCCATCTACCAACCAACCAATAGCGCCCATATCGGCCCATGTTAAAGTTGGATAATTAAAGATGGAGGAATATTTTGCTTTACCGCTGTGCAGATCATTAATCATTTCATCCCTGCTCATTCCTAAGGTTTCGGCAGCTGCGTACAGGTAGAGTCCGTGGCCGGCTTCATCCTGAACCTTGGCCAATAAAATGGCTTTACGTTTGAGTGAAGGAGCCCTTGTAATCCAGTTGCCTTCGGGCAACATACCCACTATTTCACTGTGTGCATGTTGACTAATTTGCCGTATATTGGTTTTGCGATACGCCTCCGGCATCCAGTCTTTGGGCTCAATTTTAATTTCCTGGTCAACCTTGTTTTGGAAATTACTTTCCAGATCCTGAATAATCATCCTGCAATATTTTAATGACAAATTTAATTGAAAAACTAACAAGTGTTAGTATAAAATTGTTGTTGGGTAACTACATCCACTCGTAACAAATATTATTGTTGCTGGCGAAAGGTTAATACCCGGGTGCTTACAAATTAAAAGTGCAGCTTTAAGGGCCGCACTTTTACAAACTATTATTGTTAACCCAACATTTTAAAACCTTGTATCAATCCACAAAGGCAACATAGCTCTCCAGGTTGGCCAGTCATGTGTCCATTCGTGGCCCCAAATACTTAGTTCATAATTGATGCCTTTATTGTACAAAACACCTGCAAAGGCACGGGCAGCATCGGGCGCCTCATGATCGCCCTCACCACTTAAAATATGGATATGCCCACTGCTGCGTATCTGTTCTAAAATATAATGGTCTGTAAGGTTGGGCATATAATGCATGGGCGAATTGTAATACACCTGCTCATCAAAAAAACCTTTTGTGTATTCTGTTAAATCATACACACCACTCATGGCAATTACACCATTTAATAAATCTGGTCGTTTTAAAAATAAATTCATGCTGTGCAAAGCACCTAAGGAGGCTCCACAAATATAGATAGGCGTATTCCAGGAGGTACTGTTTTTTATGAACGGGATTACTTCATTGTAGATATATTGGTTGTACTCATTGTGGCGGATGGCTTTGTGTTCACCCAGCTTATCATTGTTCATCCAGCTTTCTTTATTGATGCTGTCCACAGAAAAAACCTTGCATTTGCCGCTGTTAACAAAGGGTGCCAACTCATTTACCAGTTGAAATCTTTCATACTCGAGAAAATCTGCACCAGCTGTTGGTACCATTAATAAAGAAAAGCCATAAGTGCCATAGGTAACAATAGGCATGTCCTTTTGTAAGGATGGACTAAACCAGGAAGTTATTGATCGGTGCATAAATGAAAGGTTAAATGAAATAAAAGATTGAAGGTCGCACATTTATTAGTTTTTAAAATTAATATATTTGACAAATACGAACACTAAAAAAACTACAATAAATCTTCCGGTATGTCAACTCAACTAAAGCATTTGTTTATTTTTCTACTAGCGGGCTTTTTGTTTACTTCATGTGAAAAGGAACTTAGTGAGGAAAATGGAGGCATACAAACCGGTGTTGTCGGGGGTACAGCTGTATATAATTTAGATGGATCTCCGGGAACCTGCATTGTTGCAACAGTAAGCGGCGACTATAAAGTTGGTACAGCAATGAATATTTCCAACACGATAACTTTATCAATAAATGTAACCACAATTGGTACCTATACTATTTCAACAAATACGTTGAACGGAATTTCTTTTAGCGGTACAGGTGCATTTGTTGCTACCGGACAACAAACTATTACATTAACGGGCAGCGGAACAGCAACAGCTGCAGGCACTTTTACTTATGCTTTCGGTGCTAATGGTTGCTCTTTTTCTGTAACAGTTAACGGATCAAATATTGTTACGGATTCATTTTACTACGACATAACGGTAAATGGGGTACAATATAAAAAAGTTGCTGATAGCATTTCTGGCTATGGTTTTATAACAGATTACGTTGGATCTGATAGCGTGGTGTTGATTTCCGGCATTTCTTTTTACAACATCCCTCAACCCCCCGGATCAACGGAGCTTATCGTAAAGAAAGGGTTACTTTATAATTATCCTTCATCGACCTTTGCAGATTTTAAAAATTTCTTTTTGCCGGGCAATTATTCATACAGTACATCCGGATCTGAAAATGGAATTTCAATTGAATGGAAAGATCCTCAGGGTAAAATATGGAAAAGTGATAATGCCCCAAGAACCCAAGCAGGCAGTAGTTTTAATATTATTTCTTCGGAGGAATTTAATTTCAACGGCAACTTCATGCTTGTAAAAGTATATGCTGAATTTGATTGTACTTTATACGATGATGCTGGTAATTCCATCGTTGTAACAAATGGTAAATTTAAAAGTGCTTTTGAAAAGTATTAA
>JBBQEA010000307.1:0-4990 GCA_038320245.1 Chitinophagales bacterium
GACATAATTATAAGTTTTTATCTCAGACAACTTTTTCTACTAAAACATTGCTTCGTATCTTAGGTTTTTAGAGATGCCCTATATTTTGTTACAGGGTTTTGTTTAGCAAAATAATTTTTGTTGTTACAGGTCTTGAACACCGTTTTTCTTTTGTAGTGTATGTTACCGGACAAGGGAACGGTTTTGTATTCATTGATTAATTTGTATTCCGGGAGTTAGTGTTTTGAGGTCAAAAATAAATTTTACTCCGGTTTCTTTTAGCTCACGGGCCGCCGGAGCGGATGAATTTCCCTGCTTTTAATTCAGTGGTCTTGTTCCGATTAGGGAGCAGTTATTAAGTCTTACCGAATTTTTAAGTGGGTTAGATTATCCGGATCCTTTCCTGGATTAAAAGTGGCTTTGTATTTTTTTCATATTCCCCATTTTTAATCCAACCCGGTCTTTGAAGTCTCCTCTTTCTTTAATATTTATGGGGCAGGACTGGGTTACAGCACTAATATTTCGGATCGTTTAATTTCCAGGAAAAGGGACAGCACTCCTGCGTTAGTTACCAATGCCGTAGAAGCACCAATCGATTTTCAATTTGAAATTTCAATTATGTGTTTATTATTCTTTTATTGCACACCGTCTGCCTATAACCACGGTTTGGCGCAATACGGGCATACATTTATAATATGAACATTTGTTCCCTGATCATCCTCTGTTCCCAACTTAAGGAATTCTAATCATCATTGTTTTGCAATTCAGCTTAAGTACTTTAATATACATTTGTACCAGGCTGACGTATCACTATTTCCCGTAAAGCCGCCAAGCCGAAGCCGTTGTGCGTCAGCATAGACCGACTCTACGCAAGACAAAAAAAGACTTTAAGCAACTGAAATAACGAATGATATAAGTATGAAACAATTTTTAATTTTTATTGGCGGTATAGTTGTAGGAGCTTTACTCTTGTATGCAATCGGGTTTAGGAAAGAAAGTTCCGTAAGAGAACAACTAGGAAGGGAACTAATTGAAACGCTATCACACAACCTTACAAACCAAGAGGCAGAAGTTCAATACATAGAAGTGAAAGGTAAAAAAGGAAATGTGACTTTACACACAGGTATGACAAAAGATTCTGTACGGATACTTGTAGGCAAACCTGATAATGTTGAATTACGTTCTTACGGGAATGCACTTGAAGACTGGGGTTATAAGATTAGGAATAATTATGTGCCTGACTTAGAAATAAATTTTGAAGCTGGAAAATTAAAGAGCCTGCGACAGAACTAATTGCATAAATCAAAACTGAAATATGGAAGGACTGCTTTTAATACTTTTTGCCATTGCAATCTTTGTATTAAAACAGTTTGTTTTTGAGCACAGACGCAAACAAAGGGGTGACTATTATCGTAATGACTATCTAAAATCGGAAGCATGGAAGAGGAAACGTTATGTTGTGATGAAGAGAGATAATTGGCGTTGCGTATTTTGTGGTGGTCGGGCGACACAGGTTCATCATAATAGATACGCAAAATACAATATTGGGAAAGAACCAATTGCATGGCTTGTTTCAGTATGTAAATCGTGCCATGACAAACAACATCAGTGACAAACTGAAAATGCCGAACGCACAACATTGGTATTGCCAATAGTGGGGCTTGACATTGGAGCAATCAGCAGCGGTAATTCTGCAGCAGTTCCGGGCGGACGAATATAAAATTCCCCACCATCGGCAATACCTGCTCGTTGTATGTCACTGTATAGTCCTGAAATAGGTTGACTCCTAAAAAGTGGATAAGTCAATTAAAAACAGGATAAAAAATGAGTAAAAAACAAAGCTCCAAGCGGAGAGGTCCGCAACAATTATTCTACACAGAAGAGTTTAAGCAAAAAATTGTAAATGAAGTATTGAGTGGTAAACTCAATAAGCGACAGGCTTCCTTGATTTATGGCATTAAAGGCAACGCCACCATTTTGTACTGGATAAAACAAAGCCAGGGCATGAAGGGTTATGATAAAAAGGCTAAGGTGATTGCTAACTTTGCTGAGATGAAAAAAAACATTCACGACAAAAAACTGGAGGAAGAAAATAAAGAACTCAGGGAACTGCTTCGGGTGGCAGAATTGCGTGCCGACCTGTGGCAACATGCCATAGAAATTGCAGAGAAAAAGTTTAACATTGACATCCTAAAAAAGTATGGTGCCCAACCATCAACAGTTTCCAAAAACAAAGACCAAAAGAAAAAGTAACGGAAATGTGCAATCAATTTGGTTATAGTAAACAAGCCTACTACAAGCAATTGAAATGTACAGAGCAATTTGTTTTAACGGAGCAGATGATTGTTGGGCTTATCAAAAAGAAAAGAGAAATATGGAAACGTGGCAGTGGCAGAAACCTGCATCAGAGTTTACAAAAAGAATTTAAAACGCATGATATAAAAATTGGTAGAGACAGATTCTTTGATGTGCTTCGAAACAACCATTTACTCATTAAATCCAAGCGCAGCAGAACAAAAACCACCTGCAGCTATCATCATTTTAACAGGTACAAAAATCTTATTGAAAATATAGTGCCTGTAAGGGCTAACGAGGTTTGGGTGGCGGACATAACTTACTTATGGCTAAAACCACAGGACAAGTTTTGTTACCTGAGCATTATTACCGATTTGTATTCACGGAAAATTGTAGGCCATTGTGTACATGAATCATTAAGTGTAAATGGCTGTATAGGTGCTTTAAAACAAGCTATAAGGAACAGGAAAGATAAAAACAAAAGCTTAATACATCACAGCGACAGAGGCGTACAATATTGTTGCCACGCTTACGTAAAGCTGTTGAAAAAACAGCTAATACAAATCAGTATGACACAAACCGGAGACCCTTTAGAGAATGCAGTAGCAGAAAGAATACACAAAACCATTAAAGAGGAATTTACCGATGACAGGCAAATATATTTTTGTAATACTGATAAAGCAAAAACTGAAATAAAAAAGTTCATTGAGTTTTATAATCAGCAGCGACCCCACAGAAGTGTGCAATGGCTTACACCCAACGATGCTTACCAATGCACCGGTGCATTAAGACGTGTTTGGAAAACCTATCGCCGTAAAGCACCTCAATGGGGAGATTTGGCAGAGGCATAGGCTCAAAAGTTTTATATCTTTAGCTCCATAAAAAATGGCTACCCAAGGGTAACCATTCATTGATAAAGTATAAAACTTCGTCGCATCAACTTATTCCTGGCAGGGGCAGATCTCCCCAGAACTAACACCCTGCTTCCGCTTAGGCTGATACAACAAAACTGAATGAATTTAATTAAATAACAAAACACAGGTATCTTATTCCCCTGTGCATAACTCAAAAAAGAGTCAACCATTTTCAGGACGATGCAAAACTACCCTGATTTTTATTATTACATCTTTTAATTCCTAAGCTGCTGCTCTATAAATTTTGTTACAGATTTTTGTTTAGCCAAATAATTATTGTTGCTACAGGTCTTAAACACCGTTTTTTCTTTTGGAGTGTAGTTTACCGGACAGGGTAACGGATTTACATTCCTGGTTTAATTTGTATTCCGGGTGTTAGTATTTTGGGGTCAAAATAATTTTCACTCCTGTTTCTTTGGGCTCACGGGCCGCCGGAGCGCATAAGTTCACTGCATCTGATACAATGACCTTGTTCTTAATTAAGATCCGTCTATCGACCATTACCACATTTTGAAGCAGTTTTGCATTATTCGAGTCCCTGGGCTGAAGTCAAAGTGGCTTTATAATTTCTATTGTAATAATAATTTAAATCCCACCTGGCATCGGTCTGTCAGTTGGTATTTCATCCATATGGGGCAGGACAGGAGAACTGTATTAATTATTATCTTTTATTAAATTCCCCGGGCAGGAACTATATGCTTTACGTTAGTTATCAAAAATTCTGGTATACCATTCGATTTTCAATTTGTAATTGCAAATGACTTTTCCCTTCAGTCTTATTGCACATCGTCTGCCTATAACCACGGTTTGGCGCAATACGGGCTGATAATTGTAACATCAGCATTTGGTCTTTGCTCATCATCAGTTCCCAGCTGAAGGAATTCTAATCATCATTTGTTTTGTAATTCGGCTTCCGTTCTTTACTCTACATTTGTACCAGGCTGACGTAATACTATTGCCCGTAAAGCCGCCAAGCCGAAAACGTTGAACTGCCACTGCAAAACGACACAAGATGACTGCAAAAAAATTAATTGTAACGCCACTCATTTTTATCTTAGTTCTAACCGGCTGTACACAAAAACCTAAAGTTTTAATAATAGGAGATTCAATATCTATAGGTTATACCCCTTTCGTAAAAGAGAGCTTATCAAGCAAATTTGCTGTTTTCCACAATCCGGGAAATGCACAACATACAGGAACAGGAATAGATAGTATTCGCAAATGGGTTGAAAATAATCATTGGGACATAATTCAATTTAATTGGGGTTTATGGGATTTGTATTATAGAAATCCTGGAAATAAAAATCCTTTGAATCGCGACAAAATAAATGGTAAAATCACATTTTCAATCAATGAGTATAAAGTGAATTTGGATTCGATCATTACAGTTTTAAAAACAATAACAGATGCAAAATTAGTATTTGTTACTACCACCTATGTTCCTGAAAATGAAGCGGGGCGTTTCCAGAATGATGTAATTCGATATAATGACGCAGCAAAGGAAATTATGAAAAAACATTCTATCGCAATAAATGACATATATGCAAAATCGATAGACATTCATAAACAATACGGACTTGGTTCAGATAATGTACACTATATGAAAGAAGGATATAAAGAAATAAGTAAGTTAATCGTTAGCTACATTGAAACAGAAGTTAAATTGTCAGAAAAATAATAATCGGACAGACAATTGTTTTACAAAGGACAACTTAACGTTTGGCGACAGGGACTAAAAAATACAAATAGTTTTTCGGCAGACAGTTTTGTGCAAGCAGACAGCTACTTTTCCTGCTGACAAA
>JBBQEA010000308.1:0-4975 GCA_038320245.1 Chitinophagales bacterium
AAAAGCCCCGGGTTAAACGTGAGATAAGTTTGGCTGCTTAGTTTTTCTCTAAAACTGTTTATTATTCTGGCCGCTTCATAAATTGCCCCGTAGCCACCACCTGCAAATACACCCGCTGAGTGGCCCTGTTTAGCCGTTACTTCCAGCTTCCAGTCGCTGCTGCCCCTGCGGGCTGTAGCAACAATGTTCATAGACGTGGCCGTTTCAAAAGCAAGTGCAATATCATGCTGTTTGGCCCTTTCAATAAAATCGCCACGACTTACGCTTTTTGGCCTGCCGGCATTTTCTTCATCGCCGGTAAAATAAACGGTGATGGTTGCTTCATCCAGTAACTTCAGTTGCTGCAATGCTTTCAGTGCAGCAATCACCAGCACATCTCCACCCTTCATATCATTTACACCCTGCCCTGTGGCGGTGCTGTCGTTGAGCATTGTAAACGGATTGGCTTGCATATCCGGTTCAAAAACGGTATCAAGATGCCCGATCAAAAACAGTTTTTTTCCTTTTTTTCCTTTGCGATAGGCTACCAGGTGGCCCGCTCTTTTTAAAGAATCGGGCAGGGCAATCCATTCTATGGTAAAGCCCATGGCCAACAATTCTTTGCTATAAAGCTCCGCCACATTTTTTACCCCGGCTATGTTGAAAGTACCGCTGTTGATATCCACCGATTCTTTTAATAACTGCAGGGTGCTTTGCGCATTGGCATCAATCAGTTGAACGATTTTCTTTTCGGTTTTACTGAGCTTTTGTGCAAAAATGGCAGTTGTAAAAAGACAAGTGAAGAAACAGGTAATAATATTTTTCATGAATTGCTGATGGTTTAAAATGGAAGATAATGATTTGTGCCGATTGGCGTAGAAAAGGCCGTGGCCTGTTTATTAATTCGCTTCAGGAGAGCGTTGCTGTATAGACTTTTGGGGTAGACTATAAGAATCGATGTTGAGGAAGGTGCCGATGATTGCCTGCTTGCTTACAGGTGACCAGTGCTGCAAGGGCCAGTAAATCCTTTCGTATATTAGTGACATAATATGTGGCACCTGAAAAGCGCAAGTGAGGCAGTTTCGTATACTAAATAGAATAATTTAAACCTGTTTGAAAAAGAAAGGATTAGGAGAAAAATAATTTTGGAAAAATGTGGACTTGCGCCTATTTTTAACGTTGGTTGCAACTTTTTTTTATTTATTTGCCTTCAGTAAATTCTACTAATTGTAGCAATGTTGGGCTTTGGTTTTTCATTCAGCCATTATTAATCAGCATTTGTCTGGGGCAGGACGTACACTGCTGAACATTTTGAGTTAATGATGGGTTTTTGGTTTTCTATTTGGCTTCAGTTTAGGCTTTTGGTTCTTTACTCAGCGACATTAATAATATTGCTTTTGTACATCCTTAAACGGTAAAGCTGCAACCAACACAGGTATTGCTGCAAGCAGGGCATGACGTTGTTATCTTCGGCTGCGGTTCGCTATCAGCTTCGGTTTGGGCAGGACGAGCTTTGCTGAACTTCTGTTTGTTATCTTTAACTTTTATAACTTTATTCATCAGCGGTTGGGGGCAGACATAGCAATGACTTCCCTGCCTGCAGCAATACCCGACCGTTGTGTGTCACCCTAAACGACATCCTACTAACATTTAAGCATCCATGACTTTGCCGATATGACCCCACGCTATTTTTAGCACATTGCAAGGCACACAAAACCCCGACACAAAGCCAACCTTGCAAAGAGCTAAAAATGCCAAACGCACAGCCCACCCACCCCGGCTGACGAATATATATTACCAGTAGTAATGTACTTCAGCAATATATCTTTATTCGACACTATACACCCACCACCCAACTACCGAATATAAGTCATCATTACTTCGGATTTAAAAAGTTTATCGTTTATAGAATATCTTCAATTGATGATAGAGGACAAATATTTTGAAAACATTTATGACAAATACAAGAAAATTGTATTCAATCCATGTCTTAATTATGTCATGAATGTTGAAGATGCAGAAGATGTTACTCAAGAGGTATTTGTAAAAGTATATCATCGCTTTCAACAATTTAACCCCGAAATAGCAACGATAAAAACGTGGATATGCCGGATTGCGATCAATCAAAGCCTCGATTTCTTAAAGGCAAAAAAAACAAGTAGACGTTTCGGTTTTCTAACATCCATTTTTCATGACGAGAATAATGAGCCAATTGAAAGTGCCATAAAGATTAATCACCCAGGCATCGCTGCTGAGGATAAAGAAGGATTGGAAAAACTTCTTAGGATTATTTATTCGCTTCCTGATAATCAGAAAATAGCTATCATCTTAGCCAAAATAGAAGACCGCACACAAAGAGAAGTAGCTGAAATAATGAATATCAGTGTAAAAGCTGTGGAGTCCCTCCTGCAACGGGCAAAACAAACAATTCAGAAAAAATTGGTAGAAACCGAAGGATTATAAAACTACAGTCGTATAACTATATAATTGCATCATCATGAACATAAATACTAAATTGGATTTACTAAAGCAGATAAAACAGGTGGATGCCCCACCATTCCTCCTTACCCGTATCAGGCAACAAATTGACAACCTTAGCAATGTTGAAGCACCTGTTAAATGGAAATGGGCTTTTGCTGCTTCGGCTATTCTTATTCTGGCATTAAATGTATCTATATTTTTTAAGTATGACGATACAACTGCATCTGCCGGTAAAAATACGGGAATAGAAAATGTTGTCAATTCAATGAATCTTACCACTTCTAATCAACTATACAATGAGTAAAACTAAACTATTAACTATTGCTGTAATTGGCTTGTTGGTCATTAATATTGCTGTTGTTGGTTTTTTATTCTTGAAGAAACCGCCTCACCCACGTGATGGCCGCCCAGCCGGGATGGAAAAAGGCATGGCTAAAGAACAAAATGGTCCTAAAAATATCATCATTGAAAAACTACATTTTGATAAAGAGCAGGCTGCCCAATATGAAACATTAATTGAGCAACATCAGGCAATAATCAAATCTTTAAACGACAGTATCAAAGATGCCAAGAACGATCTTTATTCTTCGCTCACTAATGAAACCTTTACCGGTAAGGATTCCCTTATTGCAAAACTTGGCCTTTTACAAAGACAAGTTGAACTTACGCATTATGACCATTTTTCGGCTATCAAAAAACTTTGTAAGCCCGATCAGCTTGAAAATTACGCAGCGCTTACAAAAGAAATTTCCCGATTTTTTGCACCGCCAAAAAAAGATGGTCCTCCGCCGAGAGATTAAATCAGTTTCAGTTACATGTTTTTAGCGGACCGATAATGGAATAGGTTTATTTGACATCAACTCCCGGGGTTCAGAAACAATACAATTCAAAGCTATATAGAGCAAAATACGAGTTGTTTAATCTGTAACTAAATGAATAGCATTTGGAGTAACTACAAAAAATCTCTTCGATAAAACAGCCCGTTCCGTATAGACAATCACCCCAAACATCTATTAGCGTTTAATACCGTAGTACATAATCTCATCTTTGATGTGTTAATAAAAAAACACAAAAAAAATGAAATTATATCTCGTCATAGCAAGCCTTTTAATTACGCAGTTAACGTGGGCGCAGGACAGTACGGGCATCACCCCAAAAGTATGGTCGTTAGCAGATGCCATAACCTACGCAGTAGAAAATAACATTACTGTAAAGGATGCTTCATTAAACACGAACATTGCAGCAATAGATTACAATACTGCAAAATCATCAAGGTTACCCAACTTATTTGGTAGTACATCCCAAGGATTTTCAAACGGTAATTCCATTGATCCTATTACAAGCGATTTTGTGGCGGATCAAATTTATAGCAATAGTCTTGGTATCAACAGTTCAATAACCTTGTATCAGGGCGGGCAGATTAAAAATCAGATTACACAGAATCAATTACTGTTGCAGCAGAATACATTTATAGAAGAAATAGCTAAAAACAGTATTGTTGTCAGCATTTTAGAAAACTACCTGCAAACGCTGTATAGTAAAGAAAGTATCGTTATTGCCGAAAACAATTTAACAGCATCAGAAAAAGAAGTGCTTAGAGCAAAAGCCCGTTTAGATGCAGGTTCTATTGCTTTGAACGACTATACCGAAGCACAAAGTCAGGTGGCAACAAACAAGTACAATGTGATTGCAGCAAAAAATAATTACCAGCAATTTATTATCGTGTTAAAGCAACTATTGGAGTTGCCTGCTGACGAATCTATGGAAGTGGAAACCATTGATGAGAATATGGATTTAATCAACCTGGACCTAAACAGTGCAGCCATTTACAAAAAGGCGCTCACCTATTTGCCAGAGATTGAAGCAAGCAAACTGAATATTGCCGTAAACGAAAAGCAACTGGACATTGTTAAGGGAGGTTTTTTACCAACATTATCCTTAACAGGAAGTCTGGGTTCAGGATACACCAGTGTAAACAACAACAAATTTACAGATCAGTACAATGTGAATTTCAATCAACAATTAAGACTCACGTTGAATATCCCGATTTTCAACAGAAACCAAACAAAAGCTGCTGTAAAAACTGCAACCATCAATATTGAAAAAGCGCAGATACAACAGCAAACAACAGAAAAAGAAGTGTATAAAAAAGTAGAAACAGCGTATCAAAATGCAGTATCGGCACAGGAACAGGTAATTGCTTCTGAGGCTTCTAAAACAGCAGCCGAACAGAGTTATAAACTGGCACAGAAAAAATATGAATTGGGTAGTTTAAGCACAACAGATCTGGTCATTAGCCAAAACACCTATACCAATGCTCAACAAAACTATTTACAATCGAAATACTTAAATATTTTATATCATCAGTTATTAGAATTTTATCAAGGTAACGACATCAAACTTTAATCAATACAATTATGAAAAGTAAAATGAAATACATAATAGGAGGCATCATTCTGGTTGTTCTTGCCGTTGTTGGGTACATCTTTATAAATAGCGGGGATGCTATTATTAT
>JBBQEA010000309.1:0-4929 GCA_038320245.1 Chitinophagales bacterium
GCAGGAAAAAGCTTTGCGGATTGATATGCAGCAGAAGGCTTTTGAAAACCAGCAGGATTATATTCGCCAGCAGGAAAGAGTGGTAGAACGCTTTAAGGCTAAAGCCAGCAAAGCAGGCATGGCGCAGAGTATCATGAAAAAACTGGATAAGATTGACAGGATAGAAAACGTGGAACTGGAAAGACCTAACATCAAAATTAATTTTTTGATTGATAAGCAACCGGGCAGGGTTTTATGCACCTTAAAAAATGTAAGCAAAAGTTATGGCGATATAAAAATATTGGAGAACACCGGCGCAGAGATTGACCGTGGAGATAAGATTGCCTTGATTGGTGCGAACGGAAAAGGAAAATCAACTTTGCTGAGAGTAATTGTTGGTAATGAAGAGCATGACGGTGAACGCATTTGGGGACATAATGTAGAAGAATCATTTTATGCACAACACCAGCTGGAGGCGTTGAATGTAAACAACGATATTTTAGAAGAGATGAAGGAAAGCCGAAGTGGCAAAACAGATCTTGAACTGCGTAGTTTGTTGGGCTGTTTTCTATTTAGTGGCGATGATGTAGAAAAGAAAATTAAAGTATTGAGTGGAGGAGAAAAGGCAAGGGTTGCTTTAGCTAAAACTATTGTTAGTAAAGCTAACTTTTTAATGTTGGATGAACCTACCAATCACCTTGATATGCACTCGGTTGAGTTATTGATTGAGGCACTGAATAAATATGAAGGCAGCATAGTTTTAGTTAGTCACGACAGGTATTTTATCAGCAGAATAGCCAATAAAATATGGGAAATTGAAGATCATAAAATTGTTGAATTTAAAGGCACTTACGCAGAGTGGGAAGAATGGAAAGCAAGAAGGGAAGCTGAGAAAAGCAAGGCATTAAAAGCGGCAGATGCACCAAAAGCAACTGTTGAAAAGAAGGCTGCTGTAAAGGAACAAGCACCGGTTCAACAACCCGTACAAAATACCCATATAGATAAAGAATTAAAAAAGGAATACCAGAAGCACAAAAACCGTTTCAACCAACTGGAAGAAAAAATAGCACAGCTCAACAAACAAAAAATTGAGCTGGAAGCAGCTATGGCAGCACCTGACAGCTATAGTAATAAAGATAAATTCCATCAAACAGAAACCTCGTATAATAAAGTAACGGCAGAGCTGTCCACACTAAACAAGGAATATGAAGTTGTATTTGAAAAAGTGATGGAGTTGGAAGAGAAGGGGATGTAAAATGATATCATTGGAGAATTAAGTTTAAAACTGTAACTACGTTTTTTATTGCCCGGACATTAATGCCCGGGCATTTTATTGTCCGGACTTTTTTTCTGTGTCGCCATAATTAGTTTAGGAAAAAGAAAAGTGATTTTATTTTTTTAAATTCAACTATATTTCACATTAATAATACAATCGATTTAATAAATTTTATACGCATTGCCATGAATGAAATTGTAAACTGTGCTGCTTATCTTGATGGCCGTAAGGTTGCCAACGTCAGTATCAACGAGATAAGTAAAGTACTTCAAAACTCCGATCAATTTGTATGGGTTGGGTTACATGAACCAGATGAAAAAACGTTGATGCAAATCCAACAACAATTTAACCTGCACGACCTTGCCATTGAAGATGCCAAAAATGCTCACCAGCGGCCAAAAATCGAAATGTATGGTGATTCATTGTTTGCAGTTCTTAGAACTGCACAAATCAACAAAACCAATCAGCATACTGATTTTGGAGAAACCCATTTTTTTGTGGGCCCCAATTTTTTAATCACTATCCGCCTTGGCTCTTCCATGTCCTATGCAGATGTACGAACCCGTTGTGAAAGCATGCCGCACCTGCTCCGTAAGGGCCAGGGTTTTGCATTGTATGCAGTGATGGATTCAATTGTAGACCAGTACTTTCCTGTGGTAGAAGAGTTGGAAGAAGGTTTACAGGAAATTGAAGAAAAGGTTTTTAAAGAGAAACCAACCAGGCAAACTACGGAAGATATCTATCAATTAAAAAGGGAATTATTAGATGTAAAAAGAGCTGTATCGCCATTGATTGACATTGCAAGCAGATTAATGCGGTTTGATACTGCACTCATTTCAGAAGAAACGCAGCCTTACTTCAGGGATATTTACGATCATGCATTGCGCATTAATGAGATGGTTGACCATACACGTGAATTATTGAACACCGCATTGGAAGCCAACTTTTCTCTAATATCCATTTCCCAGAGTGAAGTATCCAAAAAGTTTGCAGGATGGGCAGCAATTATTGCCGTACCCACCATGGTGGCAGGCTATTATGGTATGAATTTTAAATTTATGCCGGAGCTACAATGGCAGTATGGGTATCCATTTGTTGTAGTACTTACAGTGGTTTTATGTGTAATCACATTTTATCTTTTCAGGAGATCGGGCTGGTTATAGGCTGATGAAATCCTGCAATGAATAACTTTCAATTTATTGCTTACGATAGGTTTGAATCTATTTTATCAATCCTCTACCAAAACACAAAACTCCTGCTCCAACGTGAGTGAATTATCGTAAAGGGCTTTTATAAAATTGCTACCCCATTGAGCATAAAAAAGCATGAAATTTTCTGTCCTTTCCTGTAAACTATCATTGGGGAATAATTGAGATTTCATCTTGTGCAACTGGGCTTGTTGCGATGCAAATTTTAATTTTTCTGCTTTCAATATTTTCTTTTCAAGCGCATTCAGTTTTTTAAGCGCCTTCGTGTACAAGGCTTCTGTATGATTTTGGAGATTACTATCTACGTTACCCGCAACCTTTTTTATCTGTTGATACAACAGGCGCATCATTTCCGTTTCCTTATCTAAATCTAATTGTGTACTGCTATCTCTTTGCACCAGTTCTGTCATTAGATCAAATTCCTTTTTAAAAACTGCGGCATAAGAAAGTTGCAGTTTTTTTATGATGGTTTCGTATTTTTTCTCAATAATTAAAAATGAATTCCTCACTACCATTAACGGGTAAGGCACAGCTGCTGCCGCAAAAACTTTTTTTAATTGCAGCCAATAAGCAATTTCTCCTCCGCCGCCAATAAATACAATGTTGGGTAAAATAGTTTCCTGAAAAACCGGCCGCAGAATCACATTCGGACTAAACCTTTCAGGATATTGTTGTAATTCCAGCAAAATTTCTTCCCGGTTAAATTTAACGGAGGTATTTACAACCAACCATTCATCATTCACTTTTTCTATCCGCTCTCTACTCCCCTCCTGCAGGTAAAACATATTTAAATCCCGACCACTTGCCTGTTGTTTATATTTTGTCGGATAACTACTGACTGTTTCATGCACGGCAGGCTGAGAAAACTGTTGTTCCAATTCTTTCTGAATAACAGGGATAAAAGTCTTTTTTAATAGATGACTATCGGGTAGCAAAATCAGCAATCCATATGCTGCAAATAGCTGATTTACCATTAAGAAAGTTGCTCGTTCAATGGTTACTCCGGGCTTGTAACATTGTTGCATCAGTTCTACAATCTCTTTTCCAAAAGGCAACACCAATAGCTGTCCGCTGATGGTGGAAATTAATTTTACCAATGCATCATCCACTTTCATACGACCAACTGCGCCGGTCTGTTTTGTTTCCCACTCATACTTTTGGCCATTGATAAATATGTGGCCCAGTTCCTCCAGGTCTGCATCTTCGCTCCCCATATAATACACTGGTACAAAATGACTATCAGGAATTTTACTATTTAAATCTGCTGCAATTTTTACAGCATGCAAAATTTTATAAATGAAGTATAATTGCCCTGTAAAAATATTGGGCTGGTGTGCAGTGGTAATGGTAAAGCAATTGGAATTAATCAATTGCTGCAGGTTGTATTGTTGCTTTTCCGATAAGGCAACCTTTGTGTATTGTTCGGTTAACACCTCCACTAATAATTGCCGGTTGCTGTCAAATTTTTTTCGCTCAGCAATAGCCGCTTTAATACCGTCTATAGAAACGGGATGGGTATAAAACGGCTGTAAGTCCTTTGCGCCACTTACATAATCCAATACTGTTGCAGAAAAAAAACCGGTTTGGCTATAGGCTAAATGTGCAGGTATTCCCTTCATTATTACAACTTTAATTTATCTAATGAAAGGAGCAAACTTACACCAATCTCAAATTTAAAATGATATAGTTATTATAAATGGTTTATAAAGTTTACAGCTTTTAAAAAGCAATAAACTTTATAGCAGAAAAACTAGTTAAAATCATTGTCATCTAAATCATCTTCCGAAAAAGACTTAGAACCCATGTTAAGCATACTTCCCATCAAATCTTTAAACTCAATTTTTCCATCCAATACCCTTTTGCTGATCAACGAATGTGCAGATAAACCATGCAATACAAATTCCATTAACAAGGCTGTTTCCAATTCAGTGGCACCTTTAAAATACTTTTTAACCAAGGCATGCAGGCCGTCCACCTTATAAAGCAATTGTATTTTATCTTCATCCCTTGTTTCAAAAAATGTATCAAGATGATTACCGTTATCAAACCAACGGGTAATTGACTTGTAAGGATTCTCTTCTGCAGCGGCTTCTTTCCCTCTTTTCTTTTTCATTGTATCAGGATTGGGAAAACACTGGCCAAATATTGTACGAATAGATTTTTCCAGTAAATTAAAAGCTACCTGATAAGGTCCTTCCTGCTCGCCTTCGTAAACCAATTCTATCTTTCCGGTGATGGAGGGAACAATGCCAATTAAATCACTGATCCAAACCTGAGTCTTTTTTTCTTTGTTGATAATAGCCCTGCGCTCGGCTGAACTCACCGCATTTTCATAAGCGGCAATGGTAAGCCTTGCACTTACACCACTTTTTTTATCTACAAATTCGCTACCTCTAGCTTCAAAAGCAACCTGTTCAATCAGGCGTTTTACAAGATCGCTAATATCAACTTTAGCTAATTGTTCTT
>JBBQEA010000310.1:0-4879 GCA_038320245.1 Chitinophagales bacterium
TAGTTTTGACGGCGGTGCATATGCAGCCTATCCATCAGGCGGCTATACCACCAGCACTACCGGCAATCATACCGTAAGCGCTCAGAATACTTCACTCTGTATGTCAGGAAATGCAACCGCTGCAGTGAAAGCACAACCGGGCACACCGGATGCGCCAACCGTTAGCGTTATGCAGCCAACCTGTTCAGATCCGAGCGCAACGATCACCGTTACATCCTCAACATCAGGTTTACTGTTTAGTTTTGACGGCGGTGCATATGCAGCCTATCCATCAGGCGGCTATACCACCAGCACTACCGGCAATCATACCGTAAGCGCTCAGAATACTTCACTCTGTATGTCAGGAAATGCAACAGTCACAGTACATACAGCTCCACCTTGTGGTGGACCTATATTCACCTTTACACAAGGATTCTATCACGGTACCGGCAAAGGATGTACTCCTAATAATGGTGCATTGTCTGCACTTCAGGTGATGCAGTTGTCGTTGCAAAATATGGGTGGAACCTTGTATTTGGGTAAACCAGGTGCTTCCTTCACTGTAACTTACGCTCAGGCTTCTTTGTTACAACATATTTTACCTGGGGGTGGTAAGGCAACAAAATTAGGTGGTAATTATAATGTAACAACAAATTACCCTCCGCTGAAAAACGGAAGAATTAATAACATATTACTTTCTCAAACTATCACCCTGGCTTTAAATATAAATATCCCAGGTAACGGCTTAGGTGCATTTGTATTGCAGGGTGGCTATTTAACCACAATGACGCCTGTAGGTTCTGCATGTACCGGTCAAATTTCCACTTGTGAGAATGGTGGAACAATGAGTAGCTTGAAAATAACAGGCAATGCCAAATTGATGGCTTTATTAAATGGAAAAACAGTAGCTGATCTTTTAAATATGGCCAGTGCAGCACTTGGAGGAACTTTGCCTCCGGGAGTAAGCTATACTGACATAAGTGATGCTGTTGATATTATTAACAATCTATTCGATGAAGGCAGATATTACCTTGGCTATTATTCTACTCAGCAATTCTGCATAATCAACACTCTCAAAACACTTTCCATAACCAATAGTTTGGTAAAAGAAATGGAGGCGGATCAATTGACAGTTGCAACTAGCCCTAATCCGGTAAATGACAATGTAAAGTTCACAGTTCAGTCACGTGTTGCAGGACATGCCAGTCTTGATTTGTACAATGTGATGGGGGTTAAATTAGCAAACATTTTCCAGGGACACATGCCAGCAGGTAAACAAGTAATTGATTACAATGTTCCTTCTTCATTCAGAGGTACATTGATCTATTCCTATATGGTTGGAGATAAGATAGTTACCGGAAAAATTATCAGGATTAAGTAAGTAGTGATAAAGGTTATATAAAGGCTGCCACAAAGGCGGCCTTTTTTTATAAATCTATTTATACCAATTCATATTCTCTCTTAACTTTAATAGCATCCATTAAATCGTCATGTAAAAACTGTTGTGACTATACTGATTTTGTATCTCAGTATTTTTGTAATATTTCTCACTTGCTACAAGTCATCACTTCAGATTCCGAAAAGATCGTTAGCATCCCGGCCATTCTCATGTTCCTGGATCACTTTTTCAATTTGTGTTTCCGTGAAAATTGTTTTTCTAAATTTTCCATTTAAAGTTAGAATTTTTTTCAACTTTTAAATGGATGAAATTAGGGGGGAATCTTAAAAGCTAACGCTTAAAAATTTTTATTATAAAGCTTGTCAGGGAGAGCTTTTTCATTCCATTTTTTACATTGTAGTTTTCATTTTCAATATCATTTAAAATCAAATGACAGAAATTTTACAATCCAAAGTTGACAAAAATGGTTTTCGGCATAATTTGTAGCCTATATACCAATACTAAAAGATTTCACCCTTAAAAAAATTTTCATGAAAAAGATTACAATGATCCTTCTGTTTATGTGTGGTGCATTTACAGTAAGTATGGCACAGACTACTTCTGCGCCGGCGAAAAGTACCACGATGAGTAAACAAGACAAGGCAGCAATAGCTGCTCAAAAAAAAGCGGATCGCCAGGCCAAAGCTTTAGCAAAAAAGGAGGCCAAAGCTTCCAGCAATGCAGCAACTGCCACCAGCCCAGCTACTTCTTCTACATCAGCACATATGAATAAGAATGGTACACCCGACAAACGTTTCAAAGCGAATAAACAGTCGACTAGTGTTACTACTCCAACACAGGTACAGGCACCCATCGCAACTTCTTCTACATCCACAGCGCATTTGAATAAGAACGGCACACCCGACAAACGTTTCAAAGCGAATAAACAGTCAGGTGCAGTTAATACACCAACCTCCGCACAGGAAACTGTTCCTACTCAGGCACCGCCCGCTACTTCGGTAATCACCAATAAAGCGAATAACCATATAGCAAGAGCAAATACCCCAAGAGTTGCTGATAAATCAATTGGAACTGATTCTAAGGGAAGAACTATTTACCAGGGACCAAGAGGTGGTAAATATTACCTGACCAAAAACGGGAATAAAGAATATGTAAAATAAAAGAGATTACCTGTTTATTACATTTATAATTACAGATTTAATTTAATAAAAAGACTGCCACGGAAACCTCCGGGGCAGTCTTTTTTAAAGGTATGAACTACTTTGAAATCATTGCTAATAATGCAGCAAAAAAAACACTTATTTATGGAGGAACTGAAAATCAGCAACGTTCTAAATACACTGTATTGAACTGGCCCAACATTTATAAGTAATTTCGAATGTTATTTATTCAGGCTTTCAAAAACATGTGAAGTATTCAGTAACCAACCATAAACAACCATAAAAAATAGAACTAAATGAGAAAAATAATTTCATTTGTGCACATATCGCTTGACGGTTTTGTAGCAGGGCTAAACGGAGAAATGGACTGGATAAAAGTTGATGAAGAAATTTTTGATCATGTCGGTAAGCGGATAAGCGTAGGCGACACTGCATTATATGGGCGGGTAACTTATCAGATGATGGAAAATTACTGGCCTACCGCAGGAGCGAAGCCTGCAGCAAGCAAGCACGATATTGAACATTCAAAGTGGTATAGCAAAGTTCACAAAGTTGTTTTATCAAAAACAATAAAAGAAGAAGGGTTGACTAACACAAAAATTATTAGTGACAACCTTTCGGACAGCATAAATGAAATCAAACAACAGACAGGTAAAGACATCCTGCTTTTTGGTAGCCCGACAGCAACACATTCACTTATTCAACAGAACTTAATTGACGGCTACTGGCTATTCGTTAATCCAATTATTCTTGGACAAGGCATTCCATTGTTTGTAGACATCAAAGACAAAATAAAACTAAAACTATTGACTACCCGACAATTTACTTGCGGGGTAACGGAACTGAATTATATAGTTGACACATAATAATAACGACCCGCTAATATGCAGCATTCGCTTTGATCGCATTCATATAACACATATACAAAACATCTCTTAAATTTTTACCATCACTTTTATAGATGCGGGCATACTCTGGATATTTTTTGCAGTGAGTTTTTGTTGTAAAACAACAACACAAATTGCTAATTGTAACGAACTGATTAACGCTACTAAGCATTCACCACTTGCAACAAGTATAGCATTTCATCGTTCATTTATTAAAATAAAAATCCTTAAAACATTTCAGCCAAATTGACTTTAAATAAATATTCAACAAAGGCGGCAGGTAAGGATAAATCATTATTATGAGAATTAATGCAACTTCTTTTTTGATAACCATAGGTTTATTATTACCTCTTTTTTCCCTTTCACAAACAAATTTCAATATTGAAGCTGTCCATTTTTACAGTTTTAATGACATGCAATCTCAATTACTGCATAGCAATATACCAGGCAATAATATAGTTACCAGCGATCAGAAGCCGGAATTAATTACCGACAATTACTTAAACAGTTTTTTTGGCGCGCCTTTAAAAGGGGTAGATGTAAAATTGGGCAAAAGCCCCGGAGGAGGGTGCTTAGTTCGCTTGGGTTCAGGGCCTTCATTTACCAGCAATTCTGTAAAAAATAATTCCTTTATTGGAAACGGTTTTGATATAAACGCAGAGGTATATGTCCCACTTCATTATTTTAAAAACAATATATCAATTGGTTTTTCCGGTGGGCTTAATTATTTTACATCAAGTGCAAATCCGCAATTAGGGATAGCACAGAAATTCTATAAAGTTTCTGATGGATCTATTGAAATGAATAATAATGATTTTGGTAAATCAGCTTCACAAGGATGGTTACCCAATATAGGTGTTGAGTTATATTGGAGTATCCGCTCTTTTTATCTATCGCCTATAATAAATGTTGGTTACCTGAATATAGCAAGGAGTGCTAATTCCATTGAAGGAATTAGCAATGTAAATGGAGCTACCAACACTTTGTCATTTATCAATACAAATGCTCAAAAAATCAATGGTATTGCTATATTACCTAAAATGCTTTTGGGGTATAATGTAAATCAATCAATATCCTTATGGGCTTCATGCAATTATATTTCAGGCCCAAAAATTACCACCCATTATAATGCACTGATTCCGTTTGGGAATTCAGATGTGAATGGGTTTTACGATTTAAAACAATTTATTAATGCCCCTCATGAAGAAAAATCAAATACAGTAAAATATGCTGCTTTGAATCTCAATTTAGGAATAGGAATCGTTTTATGGGCAAAGAAAAATAGTAAGAAAAAATCGTTTAGTACCATTACGATAATTAAAGCATTAAATAATTCAAATTACCCAGGGCTTGATCCGCAAATTCTCGATGCAGCCAAAATAAAATCGCACAGCAACCAGGCAAATAATAGAGTGGCTAATAACACCAGTGATTCTTTAGAAACTCATCCACAA
>JBBQEA010000311.1:0-4877 GCA_038320245.1 Chitinophagales bacterium
TCATCAAAAAAAACAGGCAATGGATTTACTAAACTTCCATTTCTTTTTACGAGTGTCATAATTACCTCCTTTTATATGGTTAAAAAATAATTTAAAAAGGAAAAATCAATTCTTATACCATCCGGATGTAAAGGCTCAAAAAATGAAAATTTGTCGCAGCTTTCAATAAAAAATGACAGTTAAAAATGTAAAAATTGCTGTTTTGTTTTGCTGATTTTTAGCGGCCAATTATTTAGGGTGTTGCTCATTAGTCGCCGTAGCCGATAGCTATCAGCTTTGTCCGGTGTTTGCACGTTACTACAGCCTTATTATGTAGAAGCCAGACTGAGAGACGATAATGGCCTGCTGCACCCGGTGGGCTTTTCAGCAACCTTTCCGATAAAGATGTTGCGGACTGAATATTAAAACGGGGCAACGTCCCCCGCTAAGCTATTGGCCCAGTGATAGATTTTGCTGGGGAAAAAGCCTTTGGTGGAGACTCGCCTGGGAAATTTTAAAGGCGAAGTGAAACCCGGTGTGGCATTAAAAGTTCTCTGCCTCCGTGGTCGGTGTCCTCACCAATGCTATCAAATTAATAGAATTAATGAGGATGCTATCTATGTTTTATATTTGTGTTTCAACAAACATATCGCACTATGGCTTTAAAATATAAGCAAACCAAAGGGAAGACAACTACAATTTCTTCTAAAAAAAATATTTGAGTTCATCCATAGCCCCGACACAATCAACGACTTTAAAGTTGACAAGGCCGACTTTACCCGGCAAGCGCCCCTTTCATTTCCAATAATAGTTTCCAACATACTTCATCTTTTTAAAGAATCGGTTGGATTTAATTTATCTAAAATACTTCCGCAGCTTGGGAATAAGATGGCAGGAGCGGCCGCATTTTCTGCTGCACGTTATAAAATTAAGCCAGTGTTTTTTCAGGCACTGAACGCATTAGTTGTAAAACATATTGAAACCTTAAAACCTACAAACTGGAAGGGATTCCGGCTTATTGCATTTGACGGAAGTACAATTTCGTTACCACCATCTGCACAAATAAAAAAAATATTTGGGATTTTTTCGCAAACAACCAAAGGCACCAAAACCTGTATGGCACAGGCTTTAATATGCTTTGATGTTCTTTCTAATTATATACTGGCTAGCAAGATTGATAAAATGGAGGTAGGTGAAAAAACTCTATTGAGAATGATGTTACCCGAAATAAAAACAACAGATGCTATTTTTATTTTAGACAGGGGGTTTGGGAATTTTAGTATTTGTAAAATGTTTGAAAAGCAAAATCACAAATACTGTATCCGGCTAAGTACGCAAATTTCCTCCTTTGCAAAAACACCAATGAAGTCTGCGCAAACCGATTTTATAACGTTTTGGGAACCCAGTGAAATGGAACGATCAAACTGCAAACAACATGGACAAGACATAACAGCAATAAAAGTACGAGTAAGTAAAGTATTACTGGATACTGGCGAAATAGAATTACTTGTAAGCAATCTTTTTGATGCAGAAGCAATTAATGAAACAGAAATGAAACAGCTTTATTTTATGCGTTGGGGTATTGAAGAAAGCATTAAAAAACTTAAGCCCAAGATGAAACTTGAACATTTTGGTTGCAGGAAAATGGAGGGGATTTACCAGGAGTTCTACGCACATATTTTTATGATGAATATAGTTGCTATTCTTGGAAATGAAGCCCAGCAAAGCATTGATGTAAAAGTGAAGGATAGAAAGCGTAAATATAAATACAACTGGCAAAATGCATACAGGTATGTGAGAGACAAAATTGTTATACTCCTCAACAGCCGGAATATTTATAAAACTATTACGGAGCTTATAGAAATGATTGAGTCGTCAATAGTGGCAATAGTTCCAGACAGAGCCTTTAGCAGAGAGAAGCAAAGTAGTCGCAAGTCACGGCATTTTCAATGTTATAAATAGAAAAAGAATAGTAATTACCCATATCATCCCAGGTCAAAAAAGTGTTCCCAAAAAGAACGCTAAATTGTTATGTGATAAAGTGTAATAGACTGTGACTTCCATCTTAAAACTTGGCTGATAAGTAATGCTAACCGAATGAAAATTCACTAATTTGATAGCATTGGTGTCCTCACCAAACACTGCATGTGTTAAAATACCTCCCGAAAATGTATAGTCAACTTGCCACATCAGGTGTGTATGATTGGGCAAGTTCACTTCATTTTTAATCAGGTTAATCTCAACTTTTTTTTTACAGCTTTAACATTCAGGTAAGTCTGTGCGGACACCGACCCTGGAGGCTGGGTGTACCTGCCACGCTAGCAGACGCAACGTCCTCGGCCAAGCTATTAGCTCAGTGAGAGACGTTGCTGGGAACGATCAGGTTAATCTCAACTTTTTTTGTTACAGCCTTAACATTCGAGCAGGTCTGTACGGACACAGACCCTGGAGGCTGGGTGTACCTGCCACGATAGCAGACGCAACGTCCTCGGCTAAGCTATTAGCTCTGTGAGAGACGTTGCTGGGAACAGGTAACTTTTAAATGCTAATAGAAACTTGAAGCGGAATTAATGAAAACTTCTAGCAAAAGGCAAACCGTACTTTGTAAATCCTTTAAATTACCTTTTCCTAAAGTGATCCTTTTATTGAGGAAATATTTGCCAGCTAAGAATATTGTAATTATTGATATTGCTGTAAACAGTTGCAGTTCCGTATATACTGTTTTCTATCGACAATTTATATGAATAGATACCGGGGCCAAGATTTAAATTAAAAGGGCCGGAAACACCATCTGCAAATTCTCCATTTGGAGTATATACAACAGTAGTATTAACAGTGGTAGTACCCCCTGAAATATTTTGTCTTAACAATATAAAAGTTCTGCGTTCTCCACATCCAAAACAACCTCTGTTGTTGATGCGGGCCCTATAATTAAAAACCACCGTAGCATTGGTGTTTAAGGTGAAGTTTGCAACCATAGCAGGTAAGTCTACGGCTGTGCTACTGCTGGAAAGGTCGGCCGAAATAGCAGATTGTGTTGCAAAATTATAAGCGCCGACAGTTGTTGTTCCGCCAGGATTAGTCCACGTAGCAGGTACTCCGCTGCCATTGCTGGTGAGTACTTGTCCTGCACTTCCCATATTTCCATTTACTGCCAGTGCACCATTTGCCTTTACTGCAAAACGCTCATTAAATGTTCCCGCTGCATCGTAGCCGATGGCAACATCTGCATTGGGATTATCAACATATATCTGTAACCTGTTTCCTGATACCCCAAAGCCTACATCACCCGTGTTACCTGGATAAAGTGTTATCTTTTTTTCAAGTGTAGCTGGAAAAGAAAGCGGCGCATTGGGATTGTCATTCCCAATACCAACTCGGCTGTTTAAGGCATTGTAGGTAAGTCCCCACCCGGCAGGGCCACCAAAAAAACCAATGTTACTATTGTTTTGCGTACCAATAAACCCCAACTGGCCAGTATTATCACTGTTGAATAGCCAGATACCCGGGCCATAATTGTTGTTAATCGGGCTGGTACCGTTACGCAAACTAATACGACCTTTAAGATCAAGCCCATCACCACCATTGTTTATTATTCGCATTCTTTCACTAAAGGCAGCGCTTTTGCCATATCCAAAAACAACATCATCATTAACAGTATACGTATGTAACTGCAGGGAGCCACTTTGCACACCAATACCATAATTATTGCCGGCGGCATTTCCATCATCCCATAAAATAATTTTTTGCCCAAGTAAAGGAGGAAAACTTAAAGGTCCCCTTGGTGTAGTAGTACCAATGCCTACATTTTGTGCAGTTACAAAATCCATGCAAAGCAGCATACATAAAATTAATACTGTGTTTTTTTTCATGATCTCAGTTTTTTAATTTTTGATAGCTAATACTTGCCTCCGTGGTCGGCCTCACCGTACACTGCCTGCGTTAGAATACCTCCCGAAAATGTATAGTCAACTTACCACATCAGATGTGTATGATTAGGCAAGTTCACTTCATTTTTACTCAGGTTATTCTCCACGTTTTTAGTTGCAGCCTTAACATTCGAGCAGATGGGTGGGAACACCGAACTTGGAGTCTGGGTAAACCTGCCACGGTAACAGGGACGTGGCTGGCAAAAAAAACTTACATTGTTTTAATAAATCAATGAGACAAAAATATTTTTTTATAAAGAAGCCATATCAATTACAAAACGATACTTAACATCGCTTTTAAGCATCCTTTCAAAAGCTTCTTTTGTTTGTTGAATAGGTATCACTTCCACATCAGAAGCTATATTGTGTTCAGCACAATAATCCAGCATTTCCTGTGTTTCTGCAATACCGCCAATCAAAGATCCTGCAATGCATTTACGGGTAAACACAATGTTGAAAGCAGGAACCTGCATGGGTTCTACTGGCAGGCCCACACAAATGATGGTACCATCTACTTTAAGCAGGCCGATATATTTATTGTAATCATGCGGGGCAGATAAAGTATCCAGTATAAAATTAAAGGAATTGGCTGCTGCTTTCAGTTGTTCCTCATCTGTAGTAACAACAAAATGATGTGCGCCTAATTTTAATGCATCTTCTTTTTTGCCCGGCGAAGTACTCAACACAGTAACTTCTGCACCAAAGGATGAGGCAAATTTTACAGCCATATGACCAAGACCACCCAATCCAACAATTCCTATTTTATGGCCTTTACCAATTTTCCAATGCCGTAAAGGGGAATAGGTAGTAATACCTGCACACAATAATGGTGCGGCATGAGCCGGAGAAAGCTTTTCAGAAATTTTTAAAACATAATTTTCATCCACTACAATTTTATTAGAATAGCCACCTTGTGTAACTGTTTGTCCATCCTTTTCATATCCACTGTAGGTTAGCACCATCCCTCCC
>JBBQEA010000312.1:0-4876 GCA_038320245.1 Chitinophagales bacterium
GCGTATAAAGTTTTCATACATTTGCATACTTTTTTAAAGTGAACTTAAGGTTCACTTTTTTATTTACAGCATCTATAAAACTATTTGTAAAGTGTTTAATTCATTAAGTGAAAAATTAGAAAGTGCCTTTAAAAATATTAAGGGGCAGGGAAGAATTTCGGAACTCAACATTGCCAATACGGTTAAAGATATCAGGCGTGCATTGGTTGATGCTGATGTTAACTATAAAATTGCCAAAGAATTTACTGATACCATCAAGGAAAAGGCTTTAGGTGAAAAGGTTTTAACCGCAGTTAGTCCGGGCCAGCTAATGGTTAAGATTGTACAGGATCAGTTAACAGAATTGATGGGTGGTAAAGAAAGTGAATTTAATATTTCCGGTAATCCCGCTGTTATATTGGTTGCAGGCCTGCAGGGTAGTGGTAAAACAACCTTTAGCGGAAAACTGGCAAATTATTTAAAAACCAAAAAGGGGAAATCGCCCTTGCTGGTAGCAGCTGATATTTACAGACCTGCGGCTATTGATCAATTGGAAGTATTGGGTGGGCAAATTGGTGTTGATGTTTACAGCGAAAGGGAAAACAAAGATGCGGTTAGCATTGTACAAAATGCAATAAAAGAAGCAAGGACAAAAAATAAAAATGTAGTTATTATTGATACTGCTGGTCGCCTTGCGGTAGATGAGGTGATGATGACCGAGGTTGCCAATATAAAGGCCGCTATTAATCCGCAGGAAATATTATTTGTTGTGGACAGTATGACGGGACAGGATGCTGTAAATACAGCAGCAGCTTTTAATGAGCGACTGGATTTTAGTGGTGTGGTTTTAACCAAATTGGATGGTGATACAAGAGGTGGCGCTGCATTGTCAATTAAGTACACGGTTAATAAGCCCATTAAGTTTGCAAGTAGTGGCGAAAAAATGGAGACGCTAGATGTGTTTTATCCGGAAAGGATGGCACAACGTATTTTGGGGATGGGAGATATTGTAAGCCTTGTTGAAAAAGCACAGGAACAATTTGACGAAGCCGAAGCAGCTAAACTGGAAAAGAAAATCAGAAAAAACCAATTTGATTTTGAAGATTTTAAAACCCAGTTGCAACAAATAAAAAAGATGGGTAATCTAAAGGATTTAATGGGCATGATACCCGGTGTTGGAAAACAAATAAAAGATGTAGATATTAATGATGATGCTTTTAAAGGCATCGAAGCAATGATTAACTCAATGACCGTTCAGGAAAGAAGGAATCCAGATATCATTAATCCGTCCCGTAAAAACAGAATTGCTAAAGGCAGCGGTAAAGATATTGCTGATCTTAACCAGTTTTTAAAACAGTTTGAGCAAATGAAGGGTATGATGAAAATGATGAATAAAATGCCAATGGGAAAAATGCCGGGTATGGGGAAAAGATAATCCAATTTAAAAGTTGAATAAAACAAAATGAGTACCCTCACAGGTACTCATTTTGTTTTTGCAGATACTATTTTTATAGCCACGCTATCAGTGCCTTTAGGGGCAAAATATTTTGTTTTAAAATCAATTGAAATGCCCGGGTCAATCGTTTCATAAATAGTTTCATTGTCCCTTTCAAGAAGTGTTCCTGTTTTACTAAAAAAGGAAAGTTCTATTGCTATATCACTATACACACAAACTTTTGCATTACTCCTTATGTTGCCTCTAATTACCGTTTGGCCAAGCAGGTTATGTTTTTCTTTACTGCTTACTGTTAAAAAATTTATGGGATTCCTGGTTTCTTTTTCTAGTAGTACTGCTTGCGCTTTTTGGTACTGTTCTTTATCTGCAATATTTTTTTGTTGGCTACTGTTACAACCACTTATCAGGATTATTGTGAAGATGATTGAGGCAAATTTTTTTTTCATTTTTTATAAGTGTGTATTTGTTACGATATTATTTTTTTGATTTCAGAAAAAAAATCTGTTTGTTTTTTACGCCTCATTACCTAGCCACAAAGCACCGCCAATACTTGCTTTTACGGCACCGGTTACAGTTGGTAATGCATTTGCTTCTTCCCTCCACCTCAAAATTCCCAACAATGCCATTATCAATGCTTCCTTGTAAGCCACCAGTTTTTCATCTGGCACGATAACAGTAATACCGATTTCAGCCAACAGATTTGTAAGAGTTGAAATTAAGAAAGTATTGAAAGCACCGCCGCCTGTTACCAGCATTTTTTCGTTGCCAGATAGCTGCTGTTTGCTAACATCATTTTTTATTTGCAGGCAAATATGTTCTGTGTAAGTTCTTAATGCATCTGCAACAGAGATTTTGGTATCCTTTATAATCGGATAAACAACATCGGTACCAAAACTATTGGCCAACGATTTTGGGAATGGCTGCTGATAATAATCCAACTCATTCAACGTGTTTAATAATGCTTCGTTGATATTGCCTGATGCAGCCATAATTCCTCCTGCGTCATATTTATTGCCAGTTTCTTCTGCCAGCATATTTAGTACCCTGTTGGCAGCACAGCTATCATAGCCAATAAATTTTCCCTGATTATTGATGGAGATATTGGCAATGCCGCCAATGTTTAAAAAGTATTTGTAATCAGGAAATAATAGTTGCTCCCCTTTAGGAACAATTGGGGCGCCTTGTCCTCCAAACGCTACATCTATAGCTCTCAAATCACTCACTACCGGCAGTTGTGTTTCAGCTGCAATGGCGGCACCATCCCCCAATTGTGCCGTCATTTTTTGCGCCGGTAAATGAAATGTTGTATGGCCATGAGAAGCAATTAGGTGGATTTTATGATGTAGTTCATGCTTTTCAATAAAAGCATTTGTTTGCTGTCCGATATAATGACCAAATGAACTATGAAGCAATTGGTAATCAAGTGCCGAAACAGCAATAGCGGTTTTAAGTTTTTGTGCTAATTGTTTTTCGTATTCAATACAATCGGCAGCCAATATTTCAAACTCCCATTTACCACCCGTTTCCGTAAAGGTTACAAATGCGATATCCAACCCATCGAGCGAACTTCCGCTCATTATTCCTATTGCCCTATAAATCATTTATTTTGAAATTTAAATTCCTATTTTTACAACTTTGATAATTCTTGCAATTTCAAATACTAATTTCACAAAGTCAAAATAATATTCATGGTAATTAACCTTAGCGATCAGCATTCTCTGGTAAGTAATTGGGTAAGTGAGTTACGAAATGTAGATGTGCAAACCGACAGCATGCGTTTTCGCAGGAACCTGGAACGAATTGGCGAAGTAATGGCTTACGAAATTAGTAAGCTGTTAAGTTGGGAGGAAAAGGAAATTACAACGCCCCTGGGTATTGCTAATTGTAAGGTGCTGAAAGACCAGCCTGTTATGGCAACTATTTTAAGGGCAGGTCTCGGTATGCATACAGGCTTATTAAATTATTTTGATAAAGGAGAAAATGCATTCATCAGTGCTTATCGTAAGCATTCCCCGGATGGCACTTTCGAGATTAGCCTTGAATATATGAGCTGCCCCGAAATAGACGGAAAGGTTGTTATCATAAGTGACCCAATGATTGCAACTGGTGCATCGCTTGTAAAAGCTATACAGTATTTAAAAGGTGAAGGGGATATAAAAGAAATGCATATTGTTTGTGCAATAGGATGTACCGTTGGTATTGAATATGTATTGAGAGAACAACCAAAAGCTACTATTTGGTGCGGCGACATTGATGATGAATTAACTGCAAAAGGATACATTGTACCAGGCCTTGGAGATGCAGGTGATCTGGCATTTGGACAAAAAATGCAATCTTAAATTATTTTTTTAATTTAATTATTGAGTATACCACAATTTAAGTAGGCTAACTTTAATCATTATTCTTTATTTTCATTGTGGCTTTGTGCTTGAAGAAACAATTGCCTGTGCCAACCCAACCCAGAAATCCAATATCCTCATCAATTACCTTTTACAACTTATAGTAGCCTGTACAATTTAATAACTGTTTAAAATGTATCATTTAATTATTATAGGTGTACATGCAGCAATTTGCTTTAAATCATTATCTTTAAATTTCTGAACCTAATTTAAAATGAGAAAATTCATACTTATAAGCGTATTGCTTGCATCCGTAACGGGCTTAAAGGCACAAGACCCACATTTTTCCCAATTTTTTTCGTCACCACTAACATTAAATCCTGCTTTTACCGGGAAGTTTGATGGTACATGGAGGTTGGCTGCCAATCACCGGGACCAATGGCCCTCAATACCAAAAGCTTATGTTACCACAAGTGGTTCAGTTGACTTTGGAATTTTGAAAGGTAAAATACCAAAAGGAGATGTATTTGGAATTGGCTTTTCTGGTTTAAGTGATCAAAGTGCGGATGCTGCTTTAAAACTTAATTATGGATCGGTTTCTTTAAGCTACCACAAGGCATTGGACGAAGAGGGATACAACACCATTGGTGCTGGTTTTCAGGCAACATTCAGCAGTGCAATTTTAGATAGAAATAAATTAACTTTTGAAGATCAGTTAACACAGAATGGATTTACCAATCCTACTGCAGAAACATTTTCTAACGGTACCGGTCAAAATTATACGGATTTAAATGCCGGTATATTATATTCAGGTTCCAGTAACGGCGTAAATAATTATTACATGGGGATTTCTGTTTATCATATCAATAAGCCTAATTTAAGTTTCATCGATAAAACATGGAATCTTGCATCAAGGGTTACCATCCATGGAGGAGGAGCGTTTCCTTTAAATGATATGTTGTCTTTTAATGCATCTGCTATTTATCAAATGCAAAATAAAGCCAGTGAAATAGTTGTGGGCGGTGCTTTATCAGCATTATTAAATGGCGATGAAACAAATCCTACAAGCGTTTATTTTGGATCGTGGTTGAGAGTTAGTGAC
>JBBQEA010000313.1:0-4826 GCA_038320245.1 Chitinophagales bacterium
TATCCGATTTAGGCTCATCTTTTAGTCGCAACATGCTTGCATTTAAAGCAACAATTATCGTGCTAACGGTCATTAATGCCGCGCCAATGGCAGGAGAGAGCAGTATGTTCCACGAATAAAGTACGCCGGCTGCCAGGGGCAATGCAACAATATTATAACCTGTTGCCCAGATCAGGTTCTGAATCATCTTGCGATGTGTAGCTTTCCCGAACAGAATCAGATTCACGATATCTTTTGGGTTGCTGTTTACCAGAACAATGCCTGCTGTTTCTGCTGCAATATCACTTCCTGAACCTACAGCAATACCCACATCTGCCTGAGCCAGTGCTGGTGCATCATTTACCCCATCGCCCGTCATGGCTACAAATTCACCTTTGCCTTGCAGCTCTTTTATCTTTTCTAATTTCTGATCAGGTAATACTTCGGCAATAAAACTATCCAATCCCAATTTATCACTTACACTTTTTGCTACCTTGCTGTTATCACCGGTCAGCAATATTGATTTAATATGGTTTTCTTTTAAAGTCTTGATAGCTTCAGCGGATTCTGGTCGTATCTCATCAGACAAAGCAATATACCCTGCCAATGCATTATTAATGATTACAAAAACAACAGTTTCGGTATCATCGGCTTTAAAGTCAGCGGGAACAACCATCTTATTTTCTTTCAAATATCCGGGGCTAACAACCAATACTTTTTTACCTTCCACGGTAGCTTCTATTCCTTTACCAGTGATTGCTTTAAAATTTTCTGTTGAAGGAATTTCAATCGCTAAGTCTTTTGCTTTTAGAAGAATGCCGGTTGCAATGGGATGCTCCGATTGTTGTTCCAATGCAGCTGCTATGCGAATAATTTCATCTTCACTAAGTTCACTTTTTAGAGAAACGATTTTTGATACTTCAAATTTCCCTACAGTAAGTGTTCCCGTTTTATCGAATACGATGGTTGTAATTTTTCTTGAACTTTCAAAAGCGATTCTGTTTTTGATCAGCAAACCATTTTTAGCGGATATGGCAGTCGATTTTGCTACCACCAAAGGAACTGCCAAACCCAAAGCATGAGGACAGCAAATGACTACCACTGTTATCATTCTTTCGAGGGCAAAGGCTAATGTTTGGCCTGTTAAAAACCAATACAAAAATGTAGAGATACCAGCAACAATTGCTATAATGGTTAACCATTTGGCAGCCGTATCAGCCAGTAACTGGGTTTTAGATTTCGATTTTTGCGCATCATCCACCAACTTTACCAACTGTGAAATGTAAGAATCTTTGGAGGCATGCGATACGGTCACTTTAATCGATCCATTCCCGTTAATTGAACCGGCAATTACTTTTTGCCCTTTTATTTTTTGAACAGGTGTTGATTCTCCGGTAATCATGGATTCATTCAGATAGCTTTCTCCTTCCAGAATTATCCCATCGGCGGCTACTTTTTCACCTGGCTTTACAAGAATGATATCGTTCTCTTTCAGCGTTTCAGTTTTTACATCATGTATCTTATCCGGCATTACCATGTGCGCATCGGCTGGCATCAACTGAACCAGTAACTCTAATTCTTTTGATGCACCTGCAACAGATTTCATTTCTATCCAATGTCCCAAAAGCATAATCAGGATCAATGTCGCCAGTTCCCAGAAAAAATCCATACCCTCCAATCCAAAAACAACGGCTGCACTGTAAATATAAGCTGATGTTATGGCAAAGCCAATTAAAAACATCATGCCGGGCGTCTTTGCTTTTATTTCAATAACCAATCCTTTAAAAAAGGGCCAGCCACCGTATATAAACACCCCTGTTGATAAGGCAAGTAAAATATACTTAGAACCGGTAAACTGCCAATCAACACCCATAAATTTCTGTATCATGGGCGATAATAACATGATGGGAATGGTGAGTGTAAGTACAAGGTAAAACCGCTTTTTAAATTCAGCAATCATCATTGCATGATGGTTATGCCCTTCCATTCCCATTGAGGGGTTGTCTTCATGTTTCATGGAGCCGTGGTCCATTTTAGAATGATCCTCAGTTGCCGTCTTTGCAACTGTTTCAGGTTGATGTGAATGTTCCATATTTTTGAATTTTTAATTATAAATGGACATGTATTAAATATTTACATAGTATTTATTGCAAACTGTCCCGTAATGCATTCAAATAATCAATAAGGGCTATCTTGCTCTTATTTGATAAACGGGCTTCACGATGAATAAAAGTATAGGAAGAAAGAGGCATTTCGTCTTTTTCAATCTGGTTTGCCATTGACTTTAGCTTGCTTTTTTGTTTCCTAACTGAATAGGATCCAAATTCACTAAAATTCAACTCCTCCTTTCCATTATTTATATGACTCTCCAAAAACCAACCAACTGGCTGCAAATGACTATACCACGGGTAGTTCGTATTGTTACTGTGGCAATTATAGCAAGAGGTATGCAGAATATTTCCAATATTTTCAGGAGCCAGATTAGATAAAATAAAGTCAGTTGTTGGAACATCAGTCCTTTGATTGGTTTTGGTGGAAAAAAATTGCATTCCCACCAGAACAACCAACATCCCTAAACCGATCCATTTTAGCGTTTTCATTTAATAGTAATTACTTTTGCAACACTACCACATTTTGACATTTTGCTTCCCAAAAGTGGATTTTTTATTTCATTGGATTCATTCAGCCATTTGCCGCCTTTATTGTTATCAAACATAGGGCATAATATTTGATATAAAGTCCGGTCAGCGCCTGTAATAACGATCAGGTCTTTGATATCTGCACCCAATATTTCAAAGTGCTCCCTTTGATGGTCTATTTTGTCGCCATTTTTCGAAATATGCTCCGCATTCTCTTTGGCATCATCCAGAATGTTTTTCAATTCTTTTTGTTTAGCTGTTGGCTGGCTCGAGAGATTGAATTTCTCCAGTGCATCAAATAACAACTTTCCTGAATTTGCTGCTTTCTTGCTATTGTCTTCAGCAAGCGCATTTTTCAAGGCCAGATAATTATCAAGAATGGACGTCACTGTTAGCGAATGTGCAACCACTATTGAGGCAGGAGCGGCAGATTTGTCTGCCATTTTCGACTTCATTTCACCCATCCCTTTCATTGAATGATCCATTTTTGAATGGTCCATCTGGGCACTTGCTCCCCAGCTTACTAAAGCCAGGAAAAGAATAATCATTGTTGTTTTCATTGTTTTTAAATTAACGTTTTATAAAGTTATAATTCCTCCTTAAATTCCCCGCATGTTGACATTTTAGTCCCCATATATGGGTTTTGAATTACTTTGCTGTCAGTGATCCAATATGCTCCTTTTCCATCAAATGCCATTGGGCAGAAAATCGCGAATAAATTGCCTTGTTTCAGACTGAAGCTTTTGATTGTGCAATACATAATTTCAGAAATATGGCTGAAATAGGAGCGTTTATTTTCCAGTCCTTTTATGTGAAGCATTTCTTTAAGCTTGGCCTCATACAATGACTGGTGATTTTTCCAGGCTTCAAGACCATTGCTATCCAACTTTGTAGGAATAACAGCAGCTACTTTCTCTGCCATAAATTTAACGGCCTTATCTGTGGCCAGCTCATCATCTTTTACCAAAGCATCTTTTACCAGTAAATAGGCCTCGATCACCTTTTCCAACTCAGCTTTTGTTTCATTGGCTGGTTGATATGGCTGGTCAAGGATAACAATATCCTTGTGCGAGAAATTCTCAGCCAGTCTATTGTGTTGCTTGTGCATATCTCCTGTCTTTTCTTGTGGAAGTTGATTACTCAACGTACCTTTTCCTGTGGGCATTTCGCTTTGTTTTTTCCCATTATGTCGAGAACCTCCTCCACAAGCTGTTAAAGAGATGACAACTGAGAATGCCGCTAATTGTAATAATCGTTTTCTTAGTTTCATGATTGTTTATTTTAGTATTATTCATTTTATTCCGATTCTATTTCTTTGCTGTCATGTTATAAAAACAAGCGATGCAAGCACCTACAAACCAGCCTATGATGAATGTTTCCGCGAGTCCAATTAGTGCTTCCCACAAAGGGACCGGCATACGGATAATGGAAGAAGTATCTAATCCATGCAGCAAACTATTGAAAAACCATTCATTATCATATTATTGAGATTTACAAATCCATTTGTAATGCATCGTTAAAAACGATTTAAATGCTCAAAAAACCTTCTTCATCTGTTCTCACTTTATAGACTTTATCAACCGGAGAAACAATGATCATTCCATCGCCGCTATAACCGGTACGACCCGATTGACGGATTAAATCAACAACTTTATTCACGTTTTTTGCTTCTATGAGCATTTCCAGTTTTATAACCCTGTATGCATCCGCAAAAGGGTATTTATCGCTAATATGTTCTTTTTCATGATCGGAATACTTACCTGTTCCTTCACATTCTACAATTGTCATACAGCAAAAGCCTGCTTTTACCAGTGTCGTGTATACCTCGTCTAATTTTCGGTGCCTGATGTATGCTTTAATTAATTTCATAATCGAAAGTTTTAAGTGTCTAATTCATTGACTATTTATTTTTTGCTCCTTTCAGGGCAGTTGAATATATCTTTTTTTTTGGCATAGATAACAATCCTATTGCTAATCAATAGTTTAACTATTTATTTCCCGGTATCGTGACCCGTGAACTGCTGAACATTGGTATGGCAACTCAGCGGCTGACTTGGAGTCAGCCGCTGAGTCTGGTTCATTTCATATCCATGTTCGGATCCATGGCAGGTTGTTTCTTTTTTTCTTTATCTCCAGTACTTTTCCCCATGTCCATGCCGGGCATACTGCCAGATGATACTTTGGCACCTTCCTGGTTCATCATGCTTG
>JBBQEA010000314.1:0-4813 GCA_038320245.1 Chitinophagales bacterium
AAAAATGGGGGTATAGAAGTTCATCCACCGCTGCAGAGTGGCTCACCATTCACCAGTTTACAGATGCAGAGAAATGTTTTGAAGAAATACGAAGAAGATATGAAAAAGTTTATACCACTCATTTAAGCAATGCAGCCGTTGATTTATATAGTTTGGATCTTACCCAATCGGTAGCGCTCGTTTTTGGTAATGAAACTTTTGGAGTAAGTGACGACATTCGTCGTTTTTCTGATGGAGATTTTATTATCCCACAGGTTGGCATTATCAAATCCCTTAATATTTCTGTTGCCTGTGCAGTTACTTTATACGAAGCATTCAGGCAGAAGAATGCAAAGGGACATTATCTAAATTCCCGTATGTCGCAAAGCCAGGCCGAAGCAATCAGCACGGCCTGGGTTATCAAATGATTTTTTTGAACTTCCTTTTTGCTCGTTTCTAAAATTTTGTAATCCTTATGAAATTTTGGCTGATTCCTTGCTCAATATTCTGCCATGCTTTGTTACGAATATGACAACAAAACTGATTAAAGGCTTTGGTACAATTATTCGTGTACATTTGCAACCCAATTACAAAATCAAAAAATTTATAATTATGGCAAAAGACAATTTTGAACTCTTCGATGACAGAGTTCTTGTTAAACCCAACGCAGCTGAAACAAAAACTGCCGGTGGTATTATAATCCCTGACACAGCAAAAGAAAAGCCCCAAAAGGGTACTGTTGTTGCTGTTGGCAAAGGAAAATATGCTGAGCAAACAGGCCAGTTGATTCCAATGAGCATTAAAGCCGGCGATACTGTAATGTATGGCAAATACGGTGGAACAGAAATTACGATTGACGGAGCTGACTATTTAATTATGAGAGCTTCTGATATTTTAATGAAAGTGAAATAAACAATTATTTAAAAACTTTAATCATTAATAAAATGTCTAAACAAATATTTTTTGATATTGATGCCCGCAATAAAATGAAGAAGGGCGTGGATACTCTTGCGAATGCTGTGAAAGTAACCCTTGGTCCAAAAGGCCGTAACGTTGTTATTGAAAAGAAATTCGGTGCACCAAGTGTAACTAAAGATGGTGTAACGGTTGCCAAAGAAATTGAACTGGAAGATCCTATTGAAAATATGGGCGCCCAGATGGTAAAGGAAGTAGCCTCCAAAACTGCAGATATTGCAGGTGACGGTACTACTACTGCCACAGTTCTTGCACAATCCATCATCAGCGAAGGTTTAAAGAACGTAGCTGCAGGTGCAAATCCAATGGATTTAAAACGCGGTATCGACAAAGCTGTTATAGCTGTGGTTGCCAACCTGAAAAAACAATCAGTTTCAGTTGGAGACAACATCAGTAAAATTCAGCAGGTAGCTTCAGTTTCTGCCAACAACGATGAGTCAATAGGTGCGCTTATTGCCCAGGCTATGACCAAAGTTGGTAAAGAAGGCGTTATCACTGTTGAAGAAGCTAAAGGAACCGATACTACTGTAGATGTGGTAGAAGGTATGCAATTCGATCGTGGATATGTTTCTCCCTATTTTGTAACTAACAGTGAAAAGATGGAAGCTGAGTTACAAAATCCTTACATATTAATATATGACAAGAAGGTATCTACTATGAAAGATATTCTTCACATCCTTGAAAAAGTAGCACAGGCCGGCCGTCCGCTTTTGATTATATCAGAAGACCTGGAAGGCGAAGCTTTAGCAACATTAGTTGTAAATAAATTACGCGGTACTTTGAAAGTAGCTGCTGTAAAAGCTCCCGGCTTTGGTGACCGCAGAAAAGAAATGCTGCAGGATTTGGCAGTTCTTACAAAAGGTATTGTAATAAGCGAAGAGCAAGGTTACAAACTGGAAAATGCTGACCTCACTTATCTTGGTGAAGCAACTTCAGTTACTATCGATAAAGACAACACCACTATCGTTGGTGGTAAAGGTGCCAAAAAAGATATTCAGGCACGTGTTAACCAAATCAAAGCCCAGATTGAAACAACCACATCTGACTACGATAAAGAAAAATTACAGGAGCGTCTTGCTAAATTAAGCGGTGGCGTTGCTGTGTTATATGTTGGCGCTGCTACCGAAGTTGAAATGAAAGAAAAGAAAGATCGTGTTGACGATGCATTGCATGCAACAAGAGCTGCAGTTGAAGAAGGTATTGTGCCAGGCGGTGGCGTTGCTTACATTCGTACCATCGAGAGTCTCCAGAAACTTACAGGCGCTAATGAAGACGAAAATACCGGCATCCAGATCGTAAGACGTGCACTGGAAGAACCGCTTCGCCAGATCGTTGTAAACAGCGGTATCGAAGGAAGCATCGTTGTACAAAAGATCAAAGAAGGCAAAGGTGATTTCGGATTCAATGCCCGTACAGAAGTTTATGAAAAATTGTTGGCAGCCGGTGTAATTGATCCTACAAAAGTTACCCGTATTGCCTTGGAAAATGCAGCGTCAATTGCAGGCATGTTATTAACTACCGAATGTGTAATTTCTGACAAACCTGAGAAAGACAAACCAGCTATGCCTCAAATGGGCGGCGGTGGAATGGGTGACATGGGATATTAATTCAATGTAAGACGTACAATGTTTGATGTACGATGTAAAATATACAATCCCTTTGCAGCAATGCAAGGGGATTTTTATTTGGGGCTATCATCGCTTAGTTTCCTAATCAGCAATAGTCCGGGCTGTTCACTACAAGTCCGGCACAAGCCTTGTCGAAGCCCTCACCAGGCTTTCCGCTTCCATCCCGCATCCCTTCGCCTGAGGTTCTTTATTGGACTATAAAGACTAATAATAAAATTGTATTGACGCTATAAACAATTAAATAAAAGAAGAATACTTTCTTGAAAATCTATAAGGCTTTTTATTAAATGTATTAGTTGAGTTGTGTACATTTATATGTTGGATGTAATTCAAAAAAATATCAGGGAAAATTTATAACCTTTTAATTTTTATAAAATGAAAAAGTTACCATTTCTAACTGCGTTTATATTTGTCATCTCCTTTTACTCGTCTGCTCAAACTTTTCAGTCGAAACATTTTACCATTCAAAAGTTGGCAGATGGTGTCTACGCAGCGATTACTAAAAATGGTGGTTATGCTATTTGTAATGCAGGTATTATTGATTTAGGTGATGCCACTCTGATATTTGATCCTTTCATGACACCAGAGGCTGCTGAAGATCTCAAAAAAGCCTCAGAACTACTCACGGGGCATAAGGTAAAATATGTTGTAAACAGTCATTTTCATAACGACCATATCGGGGGCAACCAGGTGTTTGATAAAGCTGGTATTATAAGTACCCAACGCACCCGTGAGCTAATTGCGAAATTTCAACCGGAAGAAATTGCGGATGATAAAACAGCAGCTCCGCCAGAACTTGAAAAAGTTAAAAATAAAAACACTTCGGGCATGACTCCTCATGAATTGGATGAAAACATAATGTGGACTGGATATTATGAAGCCTTGGTAACATCTAACGATTCTCTAAAAACAGTTTTGCCCAACATAACTTTTAAGGATCAATTAATTCTTCATGAAGCAAAACGTACCGTACAACTTCTGTCTTACGGTGAAGGACACACGGAAAGCGATCTTTTTTTATATCTTCCTGATGAACACATAGCTTTTTTAGGAGATTTACTATTTGTTCAAAATCAACCCTGGCTTGGAGATGGTGATCCTGTTAAATGGACAACCTATTTGGACAGTATCGCACATCTCAATGTAAAAATATTAGTTCCCGGGCACGGGCCTGTTGGAGCTCTCTCCAATATTGACACGATGAAGTTATATTTTAAGACTGTCAATAATGCCGCAACAGCGTACTATAAAAAAGGAGTATTACCGGAAAATGATTTAACGCTCAAATCTCCACCGCCATTTGATAATTGGTTTTTGTCAGGTTTTTATAAACCGAATGTAATTTCAGAATATAACCGGATGTACAAAAAGTAAGAGATTAAATAATAAAATTGTTTTGACGCAATAACAATTAAAAAAAATAGAAGATTAGGTTTGTTAATCAGCAATAATTCGGGATTTTCGCTTCCATCCCGCAGCCCTTAATCTGTTGTTCTTTATTCAACAATAAAGGTGTATTTGCGAAACAAAATTTATTGTAATATGTCTTGCGCAAAAAAGCTTTAATAGACTGATTATCAAAAAACATATTTTTTCAGAAATCTTTTTGGGATACTTCGTACTTTCGGAAATATACGAGTTAGGCACAATGCTAAAGCGACACCTCAAAAGTGCAACAAATAAAACCCAATGAGCGATTACCATTGTTTAGAAATTGAATTTATTAATGTTGATTTTGACACTTACTACATTAAAGGCAAGACAAAAATTAGTAAAGTTTTTCATACTCACCTTTACGCTAACAAGGAGGAAATAGAACTAAAAATTTTTTACGATGACAAGTCTTATTTTGGTGAAAAGTTAATGACTTGGACAAGTAAAATTGATTGGAAAAAATTTGGCTCATTTATTAAAGTAGGACTAACTAAAAATCATACAAACGAACGATTGCAAAAAGTTGATTTGTCTGAAGCAAAATTTCTTGGCTCAACAAACAGTACAAATTATTATGAAAATGGCAAAAAGTATATAATTGTCAAAATAGACACGATAAAATTTTATTGGAATCCTGTTGAACACGAAAACAATACAGCCGAATTCTACTTAGATGACAAAGGATTTAGAGTTGTTGAACCGTATCCCACCGTCTAAGTACCTATTGCCATAGAACATAATGAGCGATAGATTTGCAAGCTAAATAAACTTTCATGCATCGTCAACCAGAAGTACGA
>JBBQEA010000315.1:0-4801 GCA_038320245.1 Chitinophagales bacterium
CCCATTCGCCAAAGTGCAGTGCCGACAGTTTCATATTCATCACTAAACCTAAGTACATTAAATGTAGTGGCCGCATCGGTGCACCACACTTCATGTTTAACCTCCATCAATTCGCCAACTACTCCTTTCACATTTTCTAAGTAAACAAAATGACAATTGTAACTGTCATTATCAAAATCAACTTTTACATTTTTAATTTTTGCTTTGTTGATAGCATAATTATACGTAATACTTTCACAAGTATCTTTTCCTTCACTGGTTTTATGCCAGTCATATCCAAAGCCTGCAATACCAAGAATAATTTTTCCCGGTTCAATTTTTTTTGCAGTACGTTCTACTGCTCCTTCAATCCATTTTTGTGCACTCACTGGCCCCGCTGCCGTAGAGGCATTGTTTTGATCATAAGCCATCAAAATTACATAGTCGTTGTAGGAAGATAATGTAGTGTAATCATAGTCATTATTATCAACAGCTACATCCATTGTTACCTTAAGTTCTCTTGTATGTAATGCCTGATACAATTCTTTTTGAAAGGTGGATAATGGTGTGCTGTTAGTTTCCTTTAACTCTTCAAAATCGATATTAATGCCATCAAAATGATAAAAGCTGAGCGTATCAGCCACCTGTGCAATAAATGCTTTTCGTTTTACATCATCGCTTAAAATGGCATGCAGCAGTTTGCCATCAAAATCTTTGAGTGAAGAGTTAAAGTTGCTCAATATCGGCATTATCTGCAGCTTTTTCTCACGCATTAAAGCAAGGCCTGCACTGTCTATCCTGGTTTGAAGGGTGTGTGTAACGGTATCAATAAAAAGCCATTCAGGAAAAATCACATTTAGGTTACTGCCATATTTTTCTAAATCAGGGAGCGAAGTTTTACCAGTCCAGGGGGTATAGAATGCAGCTCGTATTATGGGTATCGAATTAACAATATTATTATTAGTATGCTTGCGGGCATTTTTAAATGAATCTTCTCTGGTTTTTTTATTCAGAAAAATTTTAAAGCCTTTGTATTTTTTATTGAATGCATCCGACAAGGTTAAAGGATTTGCAGGATCCATTTTCCGCTGGTAGAATTTTGACCTTGCCTCAAGATTAGGTATTGTTGGGCTGGTGCCACGCAGCAATGCAACAACTAATACCACAATAAAAAACAACGCAATCATTAGCAATATCCTAAACGACCATTTAAAATTTCTCCAACGCTTAACGCTGGTTGTTTGAAATATCTGTGTTTCCTGACTCATAATAAATACAAAGATAATTTAACGAAAACCTTGCATTCAATTTACTTACCTACAGCTGGTTATTATTTCGTTATTTATAAAATAATTTTAATTTTTTGGGATCACCCGGGCAATAAATCTTCACTTAGCTGAAAATAAAATAAATTTCCTTCCAATTCTTCTTTTTATCTTGATTTAAATTTCAAAAACTGTAACAAACGATTTATGAATAAACGTTCATTTGTAAAAAACTTTTCAATGTTGGGCATTGCAGGAGTTCCCGGTATAAATCAGTTGGATAAATGGCTGAAACATTATGAACAGGCCTCACCAGCCATCCTTGCAAGTGATGAAATATTTTGGGAAGGCATAAGGAAAGGCTTTAGGATTAAAACCGATTACATAAACCTGGAGAATGGTTATTACTGTTTTCTCCCCAACGAAATACTGGAAAAATCCATTGAACATATCCGGGAAATAAACTACCAGGGTTCGTACTACATGCGTACGGTTCAATTTGATAATAAAAAAGCGATGGCAGCAAAACTGGCTACCCTTGCTGGTTGTGGCGCAGATGAACTGGTTATTACCCGTAATACTACCGAATCGCTGGATATGATTATCAGCGGCATGCACTGGCAGGCTGGTGACGAAGCCATCATGGCCGAGCAGGATTATGGATCGATGCTGGAAATGTTTAAACAGGTTGCACGGCGCCATGGGGTGGTGAACAAAATAATTTCCGTTCCCAATCATCCTTCATCCGATGATGAAATTGTACAATTATATGCCAACGCCATTACTGCAAATACACGCCTGCTGATGGTTTGCCACATGATTAACATTACGGGACAGATTTTACCCGTGCGTAAAATATGCGATATGGCGCATGCAAAAGGAGTAGCTGTAATGGTAGATGGTGCCCATGCTTTTGCGCATATCCAATACTCGATCTCCGATTTAAATTGCGATTATTATGGTGCCAGTTTACACAAGTGGCTGAGTGTTCCGCTGGGAGCAGGCATGCTGTACGTTAAAAAAGATAATATTAATAAAGTGTGGCCGCTGCTTGCAGAAAGTGATACCATGACAGATAATATTGCCCGTTTAAATCACGTTGGTACGCACCCAGTACATACAGATTTGTCTATTGCAGATGCGATTGATTATTATTTTAAGATTGGTCCCGAAAGAAAAGAGGCACGCCTTAGATACCTGCAACATTACTGGACAAGCAAAGTGAGAAAAATGCCCAACATTATTTTAAATACGCCTAATGATCCGGCACGAAACTGCGGCATAGCCAATGTAGGTATCGAAACTATCCTACCGGCTGATTTAGCAACTACACTTTTAAAAAAATACAATATTTATACTGTAGCAATTGACTATGCAGGCGTAAGAGGTTGCAGAATTACGCCCAACATTTATACCACTCCTGTAGAACTGGATCAATTTGTAAAAGCATTAACTGAACTTAGCGGAAATTAAAAAATTATGATGAAAAGAATTGTATTTGTTTTTACAACCAGCTTTTTATGTTTGGTTTCTTTTTCGCAAAAAATTGATAAAATTATCAACGCTGCTGAAGTAGGTAAAATAGAAAGCGCCCTTTCTTCTGATGAAATGTCAGGACGAAAAACTTTTAGTGCGGAAATTGATAAAGCTGCAGATTTAATTGCAAATGAATTCAAAAAAAATAAGCTACAATTTTTGGGCAACAGCAAAAGCTACTTCCAGGAATTTACGATGATTAAAACAAAGCCGCTTCAATCTGTTTTGCAGCTTAATAGCGACACAGTTGCTGCAGATAAATATTTTGTGTACACAACTTCTACCCAACTGAATTATACCTCCACCGAAGGTTTTGAAATTGTAAACATTGGTAAAAACGATGACTATTCAAAAACAGTTCAATCATTAATTAGCACTAAAAAAAATACGCTGGTACTAATTGATACAAGTTATTCAAACAGGTTCAAACGTCTTAAAGGATTTTTATCCGCTGCACGTTTTGCATCACCCTATCAAATTATTTTTATTGTAACTACCATCACAAATCCCGCCAGTTTTAAACTGGACGCAACCAATGAAATATCAGAACAACAATTAAAAAATGTGGTTGGAATCCTGCCCGGTAAGTCTCCAGAAAAGAAAGGAGAATACGTAATTTTTTCTGGTCATTACGATCACCTGGGAATTGGTAAACCTAATACCGAAAAGGATTCTATCTTTAACGGCGCCAATGATGATGCAGCCGGCACCACTGCCGTAATGATGCTTTCCAGATATTTTAGTAAGATAAATAACAATGAACGCAGCATTATTTTTGTTGCATTTACTGCAGAGGAAATTGGTGGTTTTGGATCTCAATATTTCAGCAAGCAATTAAACCCTGATAGTGTAGCCGCTATGTTCAACATTGAAATGATTGGTACCGAAAGCAAATGGGGAACCAACAGCGCCTACATTACCGGTTACGAAAAATCTGATATGGGCAAAATACTCCAGGGTAATCTTACCGGCTCAAAATTCCATTTTGAACCAGATCCATATCCTGAACAAAAACTGTTTTACAGAAGCGATAATGCAACACTTGCCGCATTGGGTGTTCCTGCTCATACCATCTCTACTTCTAAAATGGACAATGAAAAATTTTATCATACACAAGATGATGAAATAGAAACCCTGGATATGAATAACATGGCTGAAATAATAAAAGCCATTGCCATCAGCAGCCAATCAATTGTCAGCGGCAAGGATACACCAACGAGAGTAAAAAAAGATTAAAAACGGGCGCTTAAAAACTGAACTCATATCTTAATGGCCAGCACCATGCTGGCCATTATTTATTAAAAAATTAATTAGCAAATCCTCCACCAGCAGCAATCCAGTCACTAATAATATTCTTTTCTGTCTGTGATAAAGAACCACCCTGGGGCATGGTACCCAAATCTACTGCCCTCACTTTAATACGGTCTCCATGAGCAACAATATTACATTCCACATCCCAGTTCATGCCGCCATTTTGGACACTGTTGTTGTGGCAGGTCTGGCACTTTAATGCCACCAGATTCTTTACTGCAGTAAACAGCGGGCCTGCCACACCACTGGAACCAACAGTAACAGAATTTGATTTTTCGCAACCATCTTTATCTTTTGCAAATACGCTGTAAGTTCCAGCTGCAACGTTACCAAAAGAATCATCTGTCTGGTACGTTCCGGTGCTGTTTAGTTTATAGGTAAAGCCTGAACTACCTGTTGCTGTAACTTTTATCCTGCCATTTCCTCCACAGGTACTAGCATCGGTAGCAACAGGTGTAATAACAATTGTTTTACCTGCACAAAAATCGGTTGGCGTAACGGGTGTAGAACCGGGGTCGCTTTTGCTACAGGAAGATATAGTAAATACAAAGACGCTGATTACCGTCAACAGCAAAACATTCACCAATTGCTTTTTCATAAAAGTAGTTTTATAAAATATCGGTACGAATTGGATAATGGTTGCCTGCACTTTTTATTCAAATGAAAATAAAGGGCAATAAAACAGCGTTGCATTTGCAACGCTGTTTTAT
>JBBQEA010000316.1:0-4785 GCA_038320245.1 Chitinophagales bacterium
GTTTATCGCTTCTTTTTCTTTGTTGCTTAGGGTTGTTTTTGCATTTTGATACGCCAGGTATCTTGCCAAACCGTTGTTGGAATAAGCGATGGTTGCGTACAAATTTGGAACAAAGCCCAATGCTTTTTGCAGTGTATCAAAAATACTTTGATTGGTTTCACCTACTTGTTCTCTTGTTGGAACTTCAAAATTTTTCATTTTATAAATTTTATTTGTTTAGTCATTATTGACAGTGCAAAGATGCTTCGGGATATGTCCTTATAAAATGGAGAATGAACGCATATAGATGGATAATTTTTTCTACCGTTACACAACAATTTACAAAGTTGTAATGGATAGAATGCAACAGTAAGGAAACTGAAAATTTAATAATAAATAATGCAATTGAGTAACGCTGCAAACGCTAAACGGCTTCGTACAAATCTCCCTGAGAGGAAAGAATTTCTCTGTATTTCTTAAAGAGTTTAGTCTTGGAAATAAACCCTAAAAACTTTTTCTCTTTATCTAAAACCGGTAGATACCAGCTAAACGTGGCATCAAATTTTTCCATTGCAGTATGCATATCCTGTTCTAAAAATAAAATGGCAGGGGGTTTTTTCATGAGTGATTTGATACTGATTTTATCAAATTGATCCGGCATAAAAAGTTTTTGCTTAATCTCATTTAGCTCAATAATTCCTGTAAAACGTTCCTTGCTGTCATGAACGGCAAAAATATTTTTTTCACTTTTCTTTATAATCTCAATTAAGTCTTTTAGCTTTTTATCTATGCTGATACTTTCGTAAGTATCCTGCAACATGTCTTCAATAGTTATTGAGGTAAGAATATTTTTTTCTTTTTTGTGGGTGAATATTTGCCCATCCTGTGCCAGTTTTTTGGTTTCCATCGAAAAGGGTTCATAGCTTTTTACAAAAAAGAATGAAATGGAAGAAACGATCATCAGGGGGATAAATAATTCGTAACCATTGGTAATTTCTGCAATAAGAAATATTGCAGTAAGCGGACAATACATTACCCCGCTTAATACACCGGCCATGCCTACCAGACTAAAATTACCAACTGGTATTTTTACCCAGGGAATTGTATTTAATAATTTTGAAAAAAAGAAGCCCAGGTAAGAACCTACGAATAATGATGGAGCAAAATTGCCACCATTACCACCACTTCCTATAGTAATTCCAGCAGCTATTGGTTTTATTAATACTATTAGTGCAGTAAAAGCGATGATGCCCCAGTTTTCTCCCAATTTTGATAAGAGGCTGGTATTATCAGCAAATGTTTTGAAGGTATCATTGGCTACTAATTTTACACTATCATACCCTTCACCAAATAATGGTGGCAATAAAAAGTTAATGCCCAATAAAAGTAATCCTCCTGCAATAGCTTTTAAATAAGCATTCATTTTCCAATTATGAATGTGGTTTTCTGTTCGTTTAAATAATCTTGCGTAATACAATGAAACAAAGCCTGCTAAAATGCCCAATAAAATATAGTAGGGAACATAATTGTAATTAAAGGTTTGCTTCAGTGTAAAATTAAATAAAGACGACTCACGTAAAATAATTTTTGAGCAAAGCGCACCTACTACCGAAGAAATTATTAAGGGAATAAAATAACTCACAATGGTTTCGGCCAGCAAAACTTCAATGGCAAAAATAACACCGGCAATTGGCGCATTAAAAACTGCGGATATCCCGGCTGCTGCACCACAGGCAATTAATAAAGTTCGCTCCTGGTAATTTAAATCGCTGATTCGTGAAAGATTGGAACCTACAGCCGAACCGGTTGCTACGATGGGAGCTTCCAGCCCAACAGAACCGCCTAAGCCAACAGTGATAGAGCTTGTAATAACATGGAGATAGGTATGATTGAGGGGAATAAAAGATGATTTTCTTGCGATGGCTCTCAACACCATTGCAATACCTTTTTCTATATGCCCTCTAAAAAAATGGCGGATAATAAAAACGGTAATCAATAACCCGATGGCAGGAAACAGCAAATAAGAAAAACGGGAAACAGGGATTTCTTTAATCCAGTGTTGCAGGTAATGCACCAGTGTTTTTAATAAAACTGCCACCAGTCCGGAAACTAAACCTACCAGCGTTGCAATCAACATAATAAACTGTATCCTTGTTAACTTGGTACGCAGATAATTTATGATATGCTGGTAGAATGATTTTATTAAAGCCAATTACTATTATTTAGTGAAAAATTTATGGCTGCAAATATACAGCCTTCTGTTAAAAGCGAATTTGGAACCACTTAACCTGATTGTTAATTATCATCTGAAACAAGAAAGCCAGCTCCTTAATCATGATTGCAAAATACAAATGATCACATCTTTCTATTTAATATTGCTGTAATAAAAACACCAATATGCCGGCTGCAAACCCAACCAATGCCAGCCATCCTATTTTTTTTAAGTACCACATAAAATCGATTTGCTCAATCCCCATTACCGCTACACCTGCTGCAGTGCCAATAATTAATGCACTGCCACCAGTACCAGTTGTTAGTGCCAAAAATTCCCAAAAAGGATGGTCTGTTGGATAGGTTGTTAAATCATACATACCCTGCGACGCAGCAACCAATGGCACGTTATCTACAATGGCAGAAAGTAAGCCCAGCGCAACGCCAATTAAATAATCATTCTTTAAACTGTTGCTTAGTATCGCAGCCAGGTCCTTTAAAATGCCAAATGATTGCAAGGCGGAAACTGCCAATAAAATACCGAGGAAAAATAAAATACTGGGTGTATCTATTTTCTGTAAAGCTTTGGATACAGTAAATCTTTCAGCATATTCAAGGCTTTTATTTTTATGAAGAAAGGTTGTAATCACCCACATCAATCCCAATGCCAGCAACATCCCCATAAAAGGTGGCAGATGTGTAAGTGTTTTAAATACCGGAACAAAAACTAAAAAGCCCACACCGGCGATAAGAATAATACGGCCATCTTTTTTTTCCTCCATTGTACATTCAGAAGCAGGAATTGGATTTATTTTTTTTCCTTTAAACGAGCGTGCCACTATCAATGCAGGAATTACGCATACAGCAATACTCGGTAAAATTAATTGCTTCATTATGTTGAGTGCAGTTATCTGCCCGCCTATCCAAAGCATTGTAGTGGAAACATCACCCAATGGCGACCATACACCGCCGGCATTGGCTGCAATTACAATCATACCTGCAAACCACAGACGATCTTCTTTTTCAGTTAAAATTTTTGCACACAATGAGGTCATTACAATTGCTGTGGTTAAATTATCCAGCAATGCTGAAAGCAGAAAGGTTAGCACCGTTATAATCAGTAATAATTTCTGCTTGTTGGTGGTAGATATTTTTTGAGTAATGATATCAAATCCATTATGAGAATCTATCAATTCCACAATCGTCATGGCACCTAATAAGAAAAATAAGATGGATGCAATATCTCCCAGATGATGCAGTAATTCTTCTCCCACTTCGTGAGTAGATTCACTTTGCAAAATATAGATTGTCCAGCAAAGCACACCGGTTATTAAAGCAGAAGCCGCCTTATTAAGTTTTAACGGATGCTCCAATGCAATGGCGATGTATCCTAAAACAAAAACGGTTAGTATAATTGTTGTAATCATATTTAATCAATGATGGGTAATAATAAATTAAAATCTGGTTCTTTAATAACGAAGTCAGCCACAGAATCTACTAATCCGTTTGTGGAGCAAAATGATACACCGATACCTGCTTTTCTGATGCAGCAAACATCATTTTCACCATCACCTACAAATAGTGTATTCTTTAAATCAACATCGTAGCTTTTGCATATTTTAACCAGTGCATTTAATTTGCAATAATCATGTTTACACTGGCTTAAATCGTAGGTTAAAAACAAGGAAGGAATTTTTACTTCTCCTGTAGCAACACTTTTAGAAAATTCCAATTCATTTGAAATAGTAAAATCAAATCCAAATTTATTTTTAATGTGATTTGTAATACAATCATAACTGTCGCTGATAATTCCCGTAATATATCCTTTTGCTTTTAACTCTTTTATGAGCTGCTGTAAATTGGCGGTAATATCAATTTTATCAACAACTGACAATAAATCGGCAATTGTTTTCCCCTTAAGTAACGATGCAATATGTTTAGTACGGATAAATGCATTGTTGTTATCAGATACTATGTTTATCAAATCTTTTTTAAAGCCAAATTCATTTGCTGCTGTTTGTATAAAGCTTGCTCTCAGAATGGTATTATCCATGTCGAATATTGCAATCTTTTTTAACGACATCAAACTTTCCTTTATTGCATAATCCATTTGCTCCCGTATTATCTGAATGTTTTCAAAGGTTTCCAGGGTTTGTCTTTCCAGAGCTTTTGACTTTTTCATGATAGTTCTTGCTACGTCAAGCGACATTTTACCCAACTGGTCCAACTGCTGCATCTTGTTTTCAATTTTACCAATATTTACCTCAGTTATCCTTGCACCCATATAATGCATGTCCATTAAAATACCAATATCAACTCCATAGCCATCTTCAAATTCACATTTCTGCAGCAGGGTTTTTCTTCCGCCAATCATACCACTCAATGGTTGTTGAAAACCGGGAAAGCCAGGATTAAGGATGGAAAGCAAAGGTTTTGCCACCAACTCCGTTACCCGCCCGGCCTGACGTGTAAAATATGCTTTGGTAAAATCTGCCTCGTTGTTCAGGATTGGCTTTGTGAGTATTTCAATAATATGCTGCTGATAAGTTGTAATATCAGCATCTAAGAATACCAGAATTTCATTTTTAGCCACTA
>JBBQEA010000317.1:0-4772 GCA_038320245.1 Chitinophagales bacterium
GCATGATTGGTTACATTTAATATAGAACCAACGTTATGGTAAACCACTGCATCTTTTAATTTTAAAGCATCCAACTCTCCATCAATTTTGGTAGCCACTACACCAAGAGTTACCTGCGTCATTTGCCCCACTTTTTCTTCCAGTGTCATACGGGCAATTAATTTGTTTACCTTTCTTTCAACAGGATCAATTGGTTTTAGTTTTTGTGCATGAGCCATCATACCTATGCCGATAGCTATCACCGGGAACAAAAATTTTTTCATTACTAAATTATTAATGGAGATCAAATAAAATTATTGATGAATCCTTTTTGTAAAGGATTGTATAACATGTAAGGTAAAAGGATAGAATGATAACCAACGTATTTGGTTTCAATATAACCAGAGTGATGATTTTCATTTTATTTTTTAGCCGTTTATTTTTACGCAGATTGGTAGTTTGTTCTGCCATTAATAACCATTACAATTAAAAAATATTTTATTGAATAGTAAGGTTACCATTAATTACAAATTTCTTATTTGACTGAACTGTTACCTTACCGCCTGCTGCAATGTTTTGTGGCACGTCTAAAGTACACTCACCGCTAATTAATGGGTCAATAATAATTTCTGCACCTGCAGGTAAAGTGGCTGGCGGCATTAAACCATTCCTCCAGTTTGCAGCATTGCTCCAGTTTCCATTTCCTGTAAACAAATAAATATTTACTGATAATTTAAATGCAATATCCCAAGCTATGGAAGGCAATACTGCATTTAATATGCCTGCAGTAACTATCACATTGGTACTGCTTAACAATAGCCCTGTGGAGCAACTGTAAAAATCAACTTTATACGAACCATCCTGTAGTCCGTTCATTTGCATGCTTGCACCATTTACTGCAGCAGGTGCAACGCCCCCTGAGTTTTGCAGATACTTCCAGTTATAATTATTGTTAAGTATATAACCAACTGCCTTTGTACTGCTATTGGATGATTTTAGTGAATACACAGTAAGTGGCGAACCAATATTGGTGAAAACATAATTAGAAATAAGTAGCCAATCGGTACCGAGGTTATCTACTTTTATTACATGTGCGCCTGCGGTAACATTTACACTGTAGGTAGTATTTACGCTGGCGTTGGAGTTAGTAACCTGAACACCATCTACATAAATATTTATTTTCGGGGCAGTGCCTGCACTACCTCCCGTTACTACTTTAAACTGTCCTGCCACCGGAAAATTTACGTTGAATGTAGGCGGGTTTCTGTATTGTGTATTGTAGAGATTGCCATATAAATATTTACTAAGCTGATTAGCCGCTGGCGAAATAATTCCCGATGCATCAATAGTAAAATTAGCAGCAGGTGCAGTACCCCAATCTGCCCCTGGAACAATACTGGCATCTGCAGCGCCGCCGCCGGTTGTAGTGGCAGTAGTTCTTTTATAATTATCTTTTATAAATTCAATTCCATTAAGCAAAGCTGATAATGGTTTAAAATGATAGTATAAATTTTTAGGTGCAATGTAATTATCCCACCACCAGCTCATTCCACTGCCCATGGCACCACTAAAAGATGTGCCCCATAGAGCATTGTGAATATGAATACCCGATGGATCATTTGCAGATAGCACGCTACCATCCGGTCCCAATCCAAATTCGCCATTGAGCGTGGGCTTTTGAAATGCGGCTAAATAATTACCTACACCGGCAGCAATGGTATTTTCAATATTGGGTGCATCAATATAATAATGCGTTTGTGTAAAATCAATATTTGCAATGTTCCAGGCAGCAGCATTATTTGCATCCTTTGCATAGCTGGTTGTAACAAGATGCTTGTATACATCCTTGCTTTTAATGTAATTCGCCATTTCTTCGTGCCAGTTTTTTACAGCAGTTTTTCTGGTATCAAATTGGTCTGTCCAATCCACTTCATTAAAAAGCTCCCAGCTTTGAATGTTTTGAGAATAGCCATAGCGTGCAATAATGTAGCGTAGTCGGTTTTTATGCAGACTTTTTGCGGTGATGTCTGTAAAAAAATCCCATGTATTAGCAGCAGGGCCACCGTTGGCAGTATTGTAGGGATTATTAGTCCACTCAGGATTTACGCCTGTGGACACCTGGCCATGATTGTTTAGCGTGGTCATAACATACACATTCTTTTGCCTGCAATAATCCAGCAGCCAGTCGAAATAATAAGCGGATGTTTGTTTGTATTTTTTTAAGCCTGTAAATCCATTCGAATTATTTTTCCATTCCAGTCCAAAAGCCCAACTCGACATCCACACCCGGATAAAATTGCCGCCATTTGCGGTAAGATTGCCAACCCAGTTGGTATAGTCTGTTACCACATTATTATTTTGCCAGCCTATATTTTCTCCTACAGGAATATATTGCGAGCCGTTGTCAAAATTCAAATAATTGGTTGCGTTTTTTCTGATAAACCCAGCCTCGGACGAAGCGGTACATTCAAAGGACTGCGTTGAATATACACCGGTTCCACCTGTGCTGGTACAAGAAATATCGTACAACCAACTACCAGCTTCGTTGGGTGCGTACCGCACTTTAAAATCGCCGGCACCGCTTGCTGTAAGGTTTCCATTTGTACCCAGCATATAATCCTGCATAAAAAAACCATCCACTGTATCTTTTCGGCCTGATGGGGCAGTGAAAATGCATTGCACCGCAATATCATCGTAATCGTAGGCATTAGTGTAGCTAGCGGTAAGATTAACCGTTAGCTCAAGTTTATTGAGCTTTGGCAAACTTGCGCTATTTGCAACTACGGCGTTTATAACAGGCACAGTCAATGGCTGCTGTGCAATTATTATTTGTGGAATAAAAAAAATAATGGAGAGATAAAATATTTTTTTCATGATGTTCACTTTGTTTTTCACAGCACTTATATACGTTAGTTATTTATTTGGGGCAATCACTATTGTTTAATTCTTTTCAAATACGCCTTCGTCTTTAAGCCCGATTCTTTTAAATCATTATCGGTCCAGTTACCATCACCCGATGCTGACTTGCGGAGTACAGAACAGCTTTCATCCTTATCAGAAACGGACCAGGTTATCCAGCTCAACTTTTTTTCCTGCATCCAGTTGATGTATTTATTCCATTCTTCATCATCCAGTTTTCCATCGCCGGTTGCATCCATTCCAGCAGATTCTGAAATAAAAATTGGAAGGCCTTTGGCAATTGCAGCATCTGTTCTGTCCCTGAGCCATTGTTTGTGGGTACCTGCATAAAAATGCATTGTGTACATCAGGTTTTTAAATCCTGTAATGGGATCTTCAGCCGGCAATTGTACATCCTGGTCCCAACGCGGCGAGCCTACTAAAATAATATTGGCTGTATCAATGGCACGGATGCTGCTGATTAAATCAATGGAATATGCTTTTACCTGTGGCCATGTTTCATAATCCGGCTCATTAAACAATTCATAAATAATATTGGGATAGCTGTGGTATTTAGTGGCCATGGTATTAAAGAAAGCTCTTGCCTCATTCAAATTAATATTGTGGCTGTGCCAATCAATAATAACATAGATGCCTTCTTTTATGGCAGCATCAACCACTGTTGTAATCAGCTTCATAGACTTTGCAGAATCCTGTAAGTATCCGTTATCTGGTTCTACACCAAGTGCAGCCCTTACAACAGAACAATTCCAATCTTTTGCCAAAGTGTTTACTGCACCGGCTGTATAAAACTTTGGATGAAAACAACTCCAGCCAAAACTCATTCCATTTAATACAACGGCTGTATTATGCTCATCTGTTAATTGTGTACCAACTACTTTTAACTGCCCATGAATTTTTACTGGTTGGGCATTGATGCTAAGCATGACGCTGCTGGCTAAAAAAAATACGAAAATTGATTTCATGATTATTTCTTTGTGTTAGAATTTTCTTTTTTAAATGTGTACATGTTTGGCAAATCTTTTTCAAACAAGGTATAGGGGTCATTGTAAAAATTTAAAAAATCGGGCACACTGTTGTGGCCGGGAAATGGTGCATAGAAATGCGTTGCACTTGTTGCGTCATTTCTCCAAACCAGCACATAAGCCAATTGTACTTTTGAAGATTTTAATGCTTTCAATAAAGTTTCTGTCCACCAACTTGAATTTGGAATTGACTCCAGCCCGGTCTCTGTAAAAGCTGCCAGCTTGTTGGCTTTGATGGCATAATCAGAAACAATTTTTAATTTTTTTACACCGGCTGCTGTATCATATTTTCCATCCCTGCCCCAATCTCCATAGTTATCAATACCCACCATATCTACCCAATCATTTCCCGGATATCTTTCCAGGTATTTCTCTATTGTATTGAATCTGTTATCGGGCGAAAATGCATAAATAAAATTGTGTACCTCGAGACTATCCCTCAAATAGCTTACCGTAAACTCCCAGAGTGTGGTAAACTCCTGCACGGTACAATGACTGCTTCCCCACCAAAACCAATCGCCATCAAACTCATGAAATGGCCTGAAAATAATGGGTACTGATTTTTCGTCTTTTCCTTTTACAGCCTTTGCAACGGCAGCAATATTTTTTAAAATATTTTTATACTTTTCATGGTAGCTTCCGCCGGGAATTATGTATTTAACCGCAGGCACAACGCCTGAATCTTTCCAGTAAAAATCAGTTGCAGAAACCGGGTTGTTAAAATGCCAGGAGGCTGTGATAACCCCTCCACTGTTATAAATGGCTTCAATGTATTTTTTTAAATACTGTTTTGTATTGTCAATTTCGGTAGCTGGCTTTCCTGAAAGACCGCTAAAGTCAACTCCAATC
>JBBQEA010000318.1:0-4766 GCA_038320245.1 Chitinophagales bacterium
AGCACAAGCAGCTGCACCCTACGAAAACAGGGATCCACGTTTTTATGCATCAGTATTTTATGATGGTGCTAAATGGAAACCACGTACTGCAGATGGCGCAGCATTTGATCCTTATGGGGAATGTCAATTCGGTACTTACCAGGTGGGTACAGGTGGCGGTACTACATCAACTTATTTTGGTTTGGATACAAGAAACAGCAATATAGAAAACTGGAATGGTACCAGAACAGGATATGTAATCCGGAAGTTTATGGATCCAAATCCGGCAATTGTTGATATGAACCAAAAGCAAGAGGTTCCCACCATCGTAGTCAGGTACACGGAAGTGATATTTAACTACATCGAAGCATGTCTGGAAACAGGAGACGAAGCCACTGCTAAAGAATGGCTCAATAAAATACGGTTTAGAGCGGGTATGCCTGCAATCACTGCCACCGGTGCTGCGCTGGTTGACGAATATCGCAATGAACGAAACGTAGAAATGTTTGCAGAAGATCAGCGATTCTATGATGCCAGACGCTGGATGATAGCACCAGAAAAATTTGGACAAAAAGTAAAGATTATGGTTATTACCGGAAAACTCAAAGCCGGTAAAACTGCAAGTACTTATCGGTACAGCACTGATAACTATAGTTACGATTACAAAGTTCAGGAAATTGAACAAGGTGTTGAAAATCGAAGTTGGAATGATAAGGTTTATTTCCCTCCGTTATATAAGGATGAAATAAGCAAGAACAGTAAGCTGATTCAAAACCCTGGCTATCAATAACAATTAATGCCTTAAATTTTAACTGCGCCGGCAATTAACCGGCGCAGTTTTTTTATATACAAATGAGAAGCTGAATTTGCATTTTTACAACCGGGCATAGCGCAATTGACACTGATTAAAATTAAACAGTCGTCAATAAAATAGCCCCTTGTATAACTTATAAAAAGATTTAAACTCTTCCATTACAATCATGCTATTTTTAACCGCTGATATTTTTTTCAATTACTTCAATTTTAAGCGGCTTTATCACTGCATAGTGCGAAATAAAAACTACTTTTGAGACTATACTCCTCCTGCTTTTTTTTAATTTAAATACCAGTCCAATTGAACACAAATATTATTCGAAACTGCATCATTGCCTCACTTGCATTGATGATAAGTGCCTGTCACAATAATGAAGCTGCCACTGAAACATCGGGTACCGATTCAGCTCATCTTTTTACTTTATTGCCTCCCGAAAGCACCCATATTGATTTCAGTAACCCGCTGGCAGAAGGCTTAAATACCAACGTATTATTGTACGAATATTTTTACAATGGTGGTGGTGTTGCCGTTGGCGATATTAACAATGACGGGTTGCAGGATATTTATTTTTCGAGCAACCTGGGCGATAATAAATTATACCTCAACAAAGGGGGCATGCAGTTCCAGGATATTACAGTTGCGGCCAATGCCCAGTCAAGACCTGGCCCATGGAAAACCGGTGTAACAATGGCGGATGTAAATGGAGATGGTAAAACCGATATCTATGTATGCTATTCAGGAAAAATGCCTTCTTTTAAAAGGGCCAATCAACTGTTTATAAACACGGGTAACGATGCCAGTGGTAGTCCGAAATTTGCAGAGCAAGCCGCACAATTTGGCCTGGCAGATACGGGCTACAGTACCCAGGCGTACTTTTTTGATTTTGACCGCGACGGTGACCTTGATATGTTTTTGCTGAGTCACAATCCAGATAACTTGCCCTTACTGGATGAAACAAGTACAGCAGCCTTACTTGCGAAAAGAGATAATAATACCGGTGTAAAATTGTTTAAAAATGACAACAATCATTTTGTAGACATTACCAAACAATCGGGGTTTAGCAGTTCTGCGCTTAGCTATGGATTAGGTGCAGGCATTGCCGATATTAATTTAGACGGATGGCCTGATATTTATATTTCCAACGATTATGGAGTGCCGGATTACATGTACATCAATAATAAGAACGGCACGTTTACAGATCAACTTGGAACTGCTATGGGCCATATCAGCCTGTTTTCAATGGGCAATAGCGTATGCGACATTAACAATGATGGTCTTCCGGATATTTTTACTTTAGACATGCTGCCTGAAGATAACAATCGCCAGAAATTATTATTCTCTCCTGACAACTATGAAAAATTTGAGCTGGGCTTGCGCAGGGGATTTCATCACCAGTATATGCGCAACATGCTTCAGTTAAATAATGGTGATGGAACCTTTAGTGAAATTGGTCAGTTGGCCGGTATCTCCAATACCGACTGGAGTTGGGCGCCATTATTTGCAGATCTTGATAATGATGGCTGGAAGGATTTGTATGTAAGCAATGGTTACCTGAGAGATTTTACCAACATGGATTTTTTAAAATACAAATACGATTTTATTCAAAAAAAGGGACGTTTAAAAAGAGAAGAAGTGTTGGATATTATCAGCAAAATGACGTCTTCGAATGTTGTAAACTACACTTTCCAAAACAAGGGCGATTTAACCTTTAGTGATGTCGGCAAACAGTGGGGATTAACCGTACCTTCCAGCAGTAATGGCGCTGCTTATGCCGACCTGGACAACGATGGTGATCTTGACCTTGTAGTAAACAACATCAATGCGCCCGCTTTCATCTATCGCAATAACGGCGAAAAGCAAACGCAAAATCATTTCTTACAAATTAAATTGGCTGGGGCTGATAAAAATACAGACGGCTACGGTGCTACCGTAACTATTTATCAAAAAAGCAACAAGCAATACCTGGAGCAAATGCCCGCCAGGGGATTCCAATCCACAGTGTCGGCTGTTTTGCATTTTGGTTTAGGTAAAGAAACATTGATAGATTCTCTTCGCATTGTTTGGCTGGGCGGTAAGGAGCAATTGCTTACCAATGTTAAAGCAGATCAGCTGCTTACTTTAAAGGAGAGTGATGCAACGCTTCGTTATAAAATACCTGTTCCTGCAAAGCCCCTTTTTAAGGAAGTGAGCAGCCCGGTAAAATATGCAAATGCGGAAAATCAAATCAATGACTTTAAGAGGCAGACATTGCTTGTAAACCCATTGTCGTTTAACGGACCGTGTATGGTAAAAGGGGATGTAAACGGAGATGGTTTGGAAGATATATATGCGGGCGGCGGAAGTGGAAAGCCGGGCGCACTTTATATACAGCAAAAGAATGGCCAGTTTAGTCAAAAATTGCCTTCTGTATTTGCCGCCGATAGTTTGAGCGAAGATGCCGATGCGTTGTTTGTTGATGTAAACAATGACGGCTTCAGTGATTTATATGTGGCTGCAGGCGGATATCATAATTATACTGCCGGTGATGTTTTATTACAGGACAGGCTTTACCTGAATGATGGAAAAGGAAACTTTACCAAAGCCAGTAATTCATTACCGGAAATGAAGGGTAGTAAGAGTTGCGTACGTGCAGCGGATGTAAACGGCGATGGTTTTACAGATCTTTTTGTAGGTGGCAGGGATATCCCTGGTCAATACCCGGAAACACCACAAAGCTATTTGCTGATCAATGATGGCAAAGGAAACTTTACAGATAAAATTGATGCACTTGCACCGCAATTAAAAAATGCCGGCATGATAACGGATGCGGCCTGGCTGGATATCAATCATGATAAAAAAATGGATCTTATTGTTGTGGGCGAATGGATGCCGGTAACTGTTTTTATCAATGCAAATGGAAAGCTGGAAAACAAGACTACTGCATATTTCGATAAAGAATATAGTGGTTGGTGGAATAAATTATTGGTGACTGATTTAAATGGTGATAGCATACCCGATTTGGTAATAGGTAACATGGGATTAAATACACAATGTAAAGTGAGTGATGCAGAACCTGCTGAAATGTTTTACAAAGATTTCGACAACAATGGATCTGTAGATCCCATTCTTTGCTTTTCGATACAACACAAATCTTATCCGTACGTAACCCGTGATGAACTGTTGGAGCAGATGAGTACCATGCGTCCGAAATTTACCGATTATAGTTCTTACGCCAACACAACACTGAAGGATATATTTTCTGCAGACGAATTGAAAGATGCAAAACATCTTAAGGCCAATGATCTTGCTACGGCTTATTTTGAAGGTGGCGCTGATGGAAAATTTCATAAAATGACGCTTCCTTTGCAGGCGCAATTTTCACCGGTATTTACCATCACTGCATTCGACTATGATAAAGATGGCAAACAAGATCTTTTGTTATGTGGCAATATCAACCAGGCACGTATCCGCTTTGGAAAGTATGATGCTAACTATGGCGTATTGCTGAAAGGTGATGGTAAAGGTCATTTCAATTATATCAGCCAACAGCAATCTGGTTTTCATATCTGGGGTGACGTAAGGAGTGTACTCAATATAAATAACACCTTATTGTTTGGCATCAACCAGCAGCCGGTAAAGGCATATCAGCCCAGGTAAGTTGATGCATGCTGTGTACTTGATTTATTGTATTATTAAAACGATTGAATATGAAACAACAATTTGTGAATTTATCCTATACAAAAAAGCGCTATTTTCTTATTCCCCTTTTATTAGCTGTCTTATTTTCAGTGATGCTATTGCCTTCCTGTGCTCCAAAAAAGCAACCGGCTTTTAGTAGTAACGATCAGGCTAAGATTATTACCACCATGACGGACATTATGATCCAGGATATTACCAATCCGCCATTGGCTGCCAGGTTTTTTGCTTATACCTGCCTGGCTGGCTACGAAGTTGTATCACAGTATGACCCTTCATTTAAATCGATGTACAAAAA
>JBBQEA010000319.1:0-4761 GCA_038320245.1 Chitinophagales bacterium
GAATAAAGCGGCGCTTTTCGTCAGTATTTTTTTATTGGGCCTGCTGGTTTGCATTTTAGATGGACTTGCCCCCTGGCAATTGTTTACGCTTCCCAGTTCATCCAACTGGCTGTGGCTGGGCATTTCAGGTATTCTTGGTAAATCGGCAGGCGATTACTGTGGTTTTTGTGCATTCCGTATTTTAGGAGCCAGACGACGCAGTATGATTTCTACCCTCGGCCCCGGGTTTACCTGGCTGGCGGGTTTACTCATTTTGAATGAAAGTATGAACTGGCTGGGAATTGCTGCCATGTTGTTTACAGTAGTTTTTCTTTTACTGTTTATCAACAACAGTGTTGAAAAAATGGAAGTAAAAAAAGAAAACTTTGGTACACCGCTTACGGGCCTTTTATACGGTATTGCGGCAGCTGCATTAACGGGCCTTGCGTTTATACTTTCCAAAAAAACATTTATTGAAACCGGCAATAGCATTTCCGCATTTCATGCAACATGGATACGAATTGTTGCAGCCTTTTCGGCGTTGATGATCGTTGATACGCTGCGTAATAATCAAACTAATTTTATTAAACCATTCATGGTAGATAAACAAAAATTACTCTTATTGTTTGCGGCAGTTTTATTTGGTGCTGTGCTTGGTTTGTCTTTTTCGTTGATCGCAATTACTAAAATGAATGCCGCTGCAGCATACACTATTTTTTCAATGTTGCCTGTTTCCGTGATTGTAGTGAGTGTTATTTTATTTAAAAAGAAAATAAGTCTTTTAAGCTGGCTTTATTCCCTGCTTGCCGTAGCTGGCGTATTGGTATTGGTATGGAGAGAAGATTTGATCAACTATTTTTAACCAGTAAAATATTTGATTTCCAGGGGAGGTTTCGTGCCCTCACGAATGATGACCACCATCTAACGAAGGACGCTGTCCTGTATCTCGTTGTTACTGAACTACTTTTTTTTAGCTGCAGCAATAGCGGGCATGTAGCCGTAACAGGTATCCATTTGGCAGCATCAATAGTTATCGGCTCCGGCGCCAGATAAGTAAAAAAAAATACTATCTTAGCCACTCATCTCTTAAAAATATTTATGCGGAAATTTTTAGCAACCATCCTGTTTTTATCTGTTGTGTTAATTGCCCGGGCGCAAACAAATCTGGCCGGCAACTATATTGTGAGTGGTTATTTATATCATTCCAACAATGCTGCATCAAGAAGTATCAACTTAACTAAAACAATCATCGAGGTAACTGCCGGAAAATACCAGGTTACATTAGGTGATTTGGGTGCGTCAAACTACTCGTTTCAATTTGAAGTGGATTCAAGTAATAATTTAATAAACTGGGTAGCAGTTGGCGCAACGCCGGTTTCGCCCAGCAGTGGTTTTATGACACTTGATAACCCCGGTAATTTTAGTTATGCTGCACCTGTACCAGGATCTGTTCCATATCAGCACAGCGTTTATAATAATACCTACAACCCAGCTACAAAAACTTTTTATATGCATTATGGGTATGCAGGCGCAGCTACCGGGCAAGAGGGCTATACAAGGCAGATCTATGAAAAATACAGGATGCCGACACCTGCTGGCATCACTTCGGTAACTCCCATGTCCGGGACAGCCTTTACCCAGGTAACGATTAAAGGAAATAATCTTTCAGGTACAAACCTTTCTTATGGCATTTCTTTTGGAAATATCGCATCAGATTCAGCAGTAATAATTTCTGACAGCGTTATTGTAGCATGGGTAGCAAGCGGCGCAAGTGGAAATGTACGTGTTGATAATGGTGACGGCAGCGATACGGCAGCTGGGTTTATTTACATGCCGGTTGGGGCAGTTATTGATACGCAATGGAGATATTTAGGCGCTGCTGGATTTTCCAATGCTAAAGCATTTTCAGTAAACATTGCTGTAGATACAAGCAATATTCCCTACGTGGTATTTGCAGACTCTGCAACAGGTAAGGTAAAGCTGATGAAATTAGCTGGTACCAACTGGGTAAATGCAGGACTGGATGTTTCTGATGGAAAAAGCAGCAATGCAAAAATAGCAATCGATATTAATAATAATCCTATAGTCGCCTATGCAGATTCTACTATTGCCGGATCAATAGCAGTGAAAAAATTTGATGGAACTTCCTGGATCAATTTAAATGCGCCTGCAACTAAAGGAAGGTATGCGATCACTACAGACAAGGGTAATTTTATTTATCTTTCTGTGGTAGATTCTGCACGCCAGATAAAAATTTTACGTTATGATGGCAGCAACTGGACGGTAACATTGAATGCAGGACAATCCTATAACAGCGGCGAGGTTGATATTGTGGTGGATAAAAACAACACGCCCTATATTATTTATGATGATTTTAATTTTAATGGGCAGGCAACAGTTAAAAAATATGATGGTAATGCCTGGGTAACTGTGGGCAATGCTGGTTTTACAAATTCTCTTTATGGTATTTTTTATGGAAGTATAAAAATTGATACTGACGGCAACCCTGTGGTGGCCTTTCAGGAAGATGATGGTTTTGAGAGGATAAGTGCCTATAAGTTTACCGGCGGAGTGTGGACAGCAATTGGTGCCCCAAAATTTTCGAAAGGCCGTTCCCACAACATGTCGCTTGCAATGGATAGCCGAAATAATATTTCGGTAGCGTTTACCGAAAGTTCATACAACAAACAGGGCACTGTAAGAACATATAATGCTACCAACGGTTTATGGGAAATTACCGGCAGCAGGGGATGGTTGCCTGCTGCAAAACTGGAATCAGATGCGCTTGCAACCGATCGGGAAAATACTTCACTCGTTGCTTTCTCGGATCTTTCAAACGGCGGTAAAGTGAGTGTAATGAGGCTGATTGTTAACAGCACCTGGACAGGCGCTAACGGATCCGGATGGGAGAATCCTGCTAACTGGAGCACAGGTACTTTGCCAACCAGTGCTTCAAATGTAATAATACCCCAGGGTGCTACTGTGATATTAAATACAAATGCTACCATACATAGTTTAGATGTTAGTCCGGGCGCATCTTTCACCGTATTAGCGGGTAAGGTACTTACAGTTTTTTAGCATTAATTATAAGCAACTAATCCAGCCGAAGCCTAACTGCAGCCAAGGAGCGCTTGCGGTGGAATTGGGATTGCAAACAGCGCCTAGTACTTTATTTACAAAGCAGGTTTTTAAGAGTATTTGGTATGCTCTAATGTCATTACTTTACTGCCTCGATCGCTAGTGCTTTTCAGGTGTAGTGTCGTGTGTTCACTTAGCACTTTATCAGTCATACCTCTTTCGTGTATTATTATTACTGAAGCACCAATTTTTTAGCTGCTGCAATATTAGCAAGGTATTAATAATGTGTAAACGCTCGATGGAGTCCGGTGTTTGATGAGTAGCCAAGCCGATCTATGGGGTGATGGGCCTTTCCGAAGAGGTGATTTTTTTTGCCATGCTGGTAAAGTAGTTTGGCCGATGTGATCGCTTTTTTTTGTTGATGGTTTTGTTTATAGCGGATAGACTCTTTCAGGCATACTTTGATGCCATTGATAAAACACAACATTGAATTAATGAGTGTTTAACTATTTAAAATAATTTTTGTAAACTGCAGCATCCAAAAATTACCAACTGGCTCAAATGTTTCTTTCCAAATAACTTGTTTCATCATTAAATACTATTCAATTAAATCTACCGCAACAATTATTAGTTGGGTAATGGGTAATGGAACGGCAACCTTGCACCCGTGTAAGCTTTTTACCGGTAACCAATAACTCCACGCTATTATTTCCCGGTATTTTTTGAGTAAATTGCACATGGCTATTTTCAAATTAACCGGGTTATGATTCTATTTAATTTTTACCGCCGGGTGTTGGCAATTTTAAAAAGAAGTTACATTGTACTTCCTGCTGTAGCCACACTGCTGCATTGGAACTGTAATGAGCCACACAAAGAACCGGCGCATAAAAAGGTTGATTACATAAGGAAAATTTATGGAAGAAATGACAGCATACCCGTTGCAATAGCCCAGCGTGGAGAAGTGCTGATTGCATATTCTGATTGCAGAGATTGCCATACCAATGGGCAAAGAGCCAAGGGGCCAGCCTTTGATCAAATTGCTGAAAAATACCCTGTTAATAAGGCTTATATCGAAATGCTTGCACAAAAAATTATTGTAGGTGGGTATGGCACTTGGGGGCAGCCGGTGATGGCTCCCCACCCAAATTTGTTACAGGAAGACGCAGTAACGATGGTGAAATATATTCTTTCACTAAAGAAATTATGACACAGCAATTGTTTAAGGATGTTTAGTGACAGCAGTTAAGCTAAGTGTAAAATCTAAACATCCTTCCATACAACATTTTTCTTCATCAATTTAACACGCAATAAATTATAACACATTATTACAGCGGTTGTGTCTTAACGAATCACTCCCAGCATACGCATCACCACGTGCTGTTTATCATCGTTATCAAACTTATAATTTTTTAACTGTTGTAATTGAAGGCACAGCCATTTGTAACTGCCATTCACCAAACGAGGCGTGGCTACTGATGACAATTGGAAGGTAAAATTATTATCCGATAAATGGTTTACTCAATACTTTTAACCCTCTTACAACTTAGCCTTACAGTAAATGTTTCTTCAACATTAATTTAATAATAATGGTAAGCCATATAACAATATCAAAGACAGATTAACTCCAATGCTTACCACAAATAAGGCTAATTCTATACGCATGCGGGAATTTGCAAAGGCAATACTATTTGCCATAAATGCAAG
>JBBQEA010000320.1:0-4758 GCA_038320245.1 Chitinophagales bacterium
CAGCGCACGGCCTACAAATAAAAGGGAAGCAGCACTTTGCAGGGTAGATAATTTAGCTCTTTTATTGATGCTGATTACAAAACCAATAGCCATCAATATAAGGCCAATCCACACGAGATTGATGTAGGGAAATATATAAGCCTTCAGGGTTACAAAATCAATCATGCCATCCGATTCCTTGATGCCGATTTTAATTTTTGACTGATCGGTGCTTACACCGGAAAACTGCACAAATAAGTTTTGTGCATACACAGTGTCATCAATCTTTTTTATACCAAGACTATCTACCATCAACATGGGTGAAGCCTTGTATAACATACTGTCTTTGCCATGTATTGTAAGCTCAGCAGCTACGGATGGCCCGGTGGGAATTAATTTAAATTTATTGGTGGTAGGGTTTTTAACAATCTTATCGAGTACTACAAATCCTTTGCTGTAAAACATCGTATCGCCTGCAGCAACTTCGAAAATTTTAAAACTGCCCGTGTCAATATTTTTCTCGGGGTTGAGTGCGTAGGAAACATAGGTAAACACGTCATGCGTTAGGTAACTTTTAGTGTCGGGGTTACTGCTCATGTTATTGTCCTTCATCAGGTATACATCCGGACTTAATTCAAATTGCTCGGTTACGTTTTTAGTTACTGCATCTTTGCGTTGAAACAATAACTTATAAAACCGCCTACCCTTTTCGTGGCCGGCACTATCATGCAAATAAGTTACCGAATAATCATCCATTTGGTTGGGTACCTGCTTGATGAGGTTGATGTTTTCGGCAGGATTATCCTGTTGCTTTGTTAAGGGATCTATACCCATTGGCAAAGCAAAATTCTTATACTTCTCTTCGCTAATTATTTTTTTATTACCTGCAGAAACCAACATGCCAGCAATCATTAAACCAAAGCCAAGGTGCGCTACAGAACCGCCTGCCGATTTTAGTTTACCATTTAAAGCCAGCCAAATGTAGGATGCGTTGGAAACAACCGCAAATATGGTTGCAAACAAGGCAACATAAATAGCTACTAAAAATCCAATACCTTCTTTAATGTAGGTGATGGGATAAATTATACCCAGCAATACAGTTAACGCTATAGTGATTAAAATAGGGATGGCAATTTTTTTAAACGTAAACGCAGCAGGCGTTTCCTTGTATTTTAAATATTGGGTAACGGCAGTGAGAAAACCAATAACAATGGCAACCAATACCATTACTTTATTGTAGGAGAATTCCACATTTTCCGGCTGTGCCAGCTTGGTGCCAAAGATGGAATTAACCACCGGCAAAGACGTTTTAGCAATAATAAAAATGGCAGATAAAAAGAATACCAGCGAACCTATAAACATCCAGAACTCACGGGAGCTGCTGTCTTCTTCTTTTACAATGGCCGGTATTTTTTTAAAGTTTAGGGCAAATAAAACCAGGGAACCAATGGTGAAAAATAACAGGAAGGAAAATATCAGGATATTCATCGCCTTGCCTGCTTCGGTAAAAGCATGAACAGATGTATCGCCTAAAATTCCGGTACGGGTTAAAAAGGTGGAGTATAAAACAAATAGAAAACTTAGTATTCCAAATAAATAACTAGCTCGCAGGGAGTGACCGGTTGCTTTAAAAATAACCATGGTATGCAAGCCAGCAATCATAATTAGCCAGGGCACCAGCGAAGCATTCTCCACAGGATCCCAGGCCCAGTAGCCACCAAATGAAAGGGACTCGTAAGCCCATTTGCCCCCCATCATTATACCAACACCTAACACACAGGCACTAAATAAAGCATACGGTATAGCTTGCTTAACCCAATCGCCAAAACGCTTTGTTTGCATGCCTGCATACGCATACGCAAATGGCACAATGGTAGATGCAAAGCCTAAAAACAAAACCGGCGGATGAATAACCATCCAGTAATTGCGGAGTAATACATTAAGTCCTACACCATCTTTTATCAGACTCAGGTACTCGGGCCTGCTAAAAATAGGCCCGTTAATTTCGTTGCGGGTTAATACAAACGGGCTGTTACCTATTTTAGTTCCAAAAAGGTACAGGCCCATTATCATCATGGCTAAAAAAACCTGTGCGGCACTTACCACCGTCATTACAGGCGCTTCCCAATCTTTACTTTTATTTATCAGAAAAATACCTATCAGGCAATGCCAGATGGTCCACAGTAAAAAACTGCCACTTTGGTCTTCCCAGATACAGGCCAGCAGGTACTTAAACTCTAATTCTTTTGACGTGTGTTTATAAGCATACAGGTACTCAATGTAGTGGTTGCTGCATATGTAAAATATAATACTAAAAATGGTAAACACAGCCGCAACCTGAATGTAGAAATTTATTCTTGCAAATTTTATCCAGGATAGTTTTTCTGAGATCTCCTTTTTATTGGCTGCTAATATGTATCCAATTGTTGCCAAAAGTGAAGTGGTAAAAGCCAGCAATACAAAGAAATGTCCCCACTTACCCAAGCCTAAATGTTCGCCTTCAAATTCCATTAAATTCTGGTTTTGTTTTTTGTAAAAAGGGATAAAGACTTTTTATCCCTGCAACAGCTTTTGAAACTGCTTAAATTGAATATTATAGCTGATAAAAAAATCAGCGCTTATTTGCCTTCAGCACCTGCAACAGCCGCTTTAGGAGTAGTTTCCATCATCTTTTCCAGTTGCTTTTTATCATCCTTGTACTTACTAGGGCACTTTAATAATATTTCGCTGCATTCAAATACATCTCCTTTCATTTTACCTTTCAATACTACCCTTTCGCTATGTTCCAGCTCGGTTGGCTTGGTGTTGTGGTAAACTACTTTTGTGCTACCTCCCAGACTATCGGTTGCAGTAAAAGATAGAAAGTTGGGATCTTTTGCAGGATTATATTCAACCGGATATGACTTGTCCAGCTTTGCAATAAGATGTACAAATTTGCCTTGCTTATTTTTGGCAGACTGTATGGTATCATAAGTAGAGAAATCTGCTGAAAACATCAGTAATCCACTAATTGCAAATGCTATCACAACCAACAGAATAATATGGGTTCGTTTCATGGTATTTTTTTTTGCATGGCAAAGTTAAACCAAATGCAGTTGCAACAATTGTATTTGTTTAACCGCTATTATATTTTAACCTCCATTTAAGGGAAATTTAAAGTGAGCCTTAACCTGTAAAAATGTTATAGGTTCTAAAATATTTTAAAAACTAAGATCTGTTGCCGGCAGGTAGCTTATATTTGTACCGTTTTTTGCAGAAAACAACTTCTGTACACCAATTATTTAAACAACAGTAATGACTGATCTCTCTCAATTTGATCCCAACTCCGTAGGTAATCCCAACAATAATATTTTTGGCTTGCCCTTTACCGAAGAAGAATCCCGGCTTGTAATTTTACCCAGTCCCTGGGAAGTAACTGTAAGCTACAATGCAGGCACAGCGAGAGCTCCTGAGCATGTTTTTAAGGCAAGTCTGCAGGTAGATCTTTTTGATCCGGAATTTAAAGACGAGTGGAAGCAAGGCTATTTTATGCGGAGTAGTGATAGAAAAATTTTGATGAAGAGTGATTATTTACGTAAAGAAGCAGAACTATACATTAACTATATAGCAGGTGGCGAAGATGTAAACGCAAACAAGTTTATGTGCAAAACTCTTAAAGAGGTAAATGCCGGAGGTTTGTTATTAAACGATTGGGTATATGAGCAAACTAAAGATTTGTTGGCAGCAGGTAAATTGGTTGCTTTGCTCGGTGGTGATCATAGTACCCCATTGGGCTACTTTAAAGCCATTGCTGAAAAACATGGCGATTTTGGTATTCTGCAAATAGATGCCCATTGCGACTTAAGAGTGGCGTATGAAAACTTTGTTTATTCCCATGCTTCGGTCATGTACAATGCCTTAAAAGAAAGTCCACAATTAAAAAAATTAGTACAGGTAGGTGTAAGGGATTATTGCGAAGAGGAATGGGATTTTATAAATGCCAACACAGAAAGAGTTGCAACTTTTTTTGATAAGGACATTAAAGAACGTTTGTATGAAGGCGATAGCTGGCAAAATATTACCAACGAGATAATAGACCAACTTCCTGCCAATGTATTTATCAGTTTTGATATTGATGGGCTGGATCCAAAACTTTGTCCGCATACGGGCACGCCTGTGCAGGGAGGTTTTGAAACAGAAGCCATATTTTATCTCTTTAAAAAAATACAAAAAACCGGCAGAAAAATAGTAGGATTCGACTTAAATGAAGTAGGCATCAGCCAGGATGAATGGGATGAAAATGTGGGTGCAAGATGCCTGTTTAAGCTGTGTAATTTACTTGTTGCTTCCAACCCTGCAGAGCCTGAGACTGTTTAAGCAAGTTGGCTTTTAGCAGGCCATTAAATGAGTACAATTGTAACCGGGTGTTTTATCAAACCAGCAATGCATGTTTTCTATCCCACTAAAAAATAACAAACGGGAAATTGATATTGTGATAACCCGCTCGCTGCTGGCATTGGCTGGCATTGCTGCCTTTGTTTACAGAGCCGGAAATTATTTTACTATCAACCTCGTTGCAGGGATAATATTATTGGCAGCTGCGTTCATGATTGATTACTTAATAAACAGACTTAAAGTAAAAAAAATGTTGTTGCTATTAATTGCTGCAGCATTGCTTTTTATTTCTACACATTCATTTGGATTAGCCCTTGTATTGTTGCTGGTTGGAATATTATCTTCTTTGTTACATAAAAAACCATTGATAACTGTAGATGCAACAGGCGTATCCATACAACGGGC
>JBBQEA010000321.1:0-4746 GCA_038320245.1 Chitinophagales bacterium
TTAAATTGGAGTGCTTATCCATGCTCATTTGCAGACCTTCCTTAATGCCATCGATAAAGCGCTTTTCGGTAGCAGGTAGCTCATTGGAAACGGCAAATCTGCCTGTACGTTGTACAGGCGAAATAACGGCATCACTGTTAGCATATACATCATTCATTTCTTCCTGAGTGTTTGCAATAATTGCTGGCGAATCAAATCCTGTTTTTAATTCAGTTTCAATGTATTCTTTTAATTCATGCTGAATTGCTGCCAGATCATTTTCGCTGAGAATATTTTCAGCAAGCAGGTAGGTTTCGTAGTTTTTAATGGGATCTTTTTGTTGCCATAAATCAAACAAATGTTTGGGTACATATTTTACGCCGCTGGCTTCTTCATGTCCCCTCATTCTGAATGTCATGCATTCAATTAAATAAGGTTTTTGATTTTCGATGCAATATTCACGCACTCCTTTAATGGTGTCGTATACTTCTAAAATATTATTGCCATCTATACGGATGCCTTCCATGCCGTAGCCCTTGGCACGTTCAACCAAACTAAAACAACGGTACTGTTCATTTACAGGTGTGCTTAGCCCGTAGCCATTATTTTCAATGATAAAAATGGCCGGTAAGTCCCACACAGCCGCCACATTCAATGCTTCGTGAAAATCACCTTCACTCGTGCCTCCATCGCCGGTAAAAGCGAGGGACACTTTTTCTTGCTCACTTAATTTGTATGCCAGTGCAACACCATCTGCAATAGCCATTTGCGGACCGAGGTGGCTGATCATTCCGCAGATAAAATGCTCCTTGCTGCCAAAATGAAAACTGCGTTCACGTCCTTTGCTGTAGCCATCCTTACTACCCTGCCATTGCTTAATTAACTTGCTGAGGGGCATATCCCGACTGGTGAATACACCAAGATTTCGGTGGAGGGGCATTATCCATTCATCTGCCTGCAAGGCCATGGTAGCGCCTACAGATATGGCTTCCTGGCCAATGCCACTGAACCATTTGCTGATTTTTCCCTGCCGGAGCAACACCAACATTTTCTCTTCAATCATCCGGGGTAGCAAAATCTTTTTGTATAACTGGATAAGCGTTTCGTTGCTTAAATCTTTTCTATTGAAGTGCATGGCGTTGCGTTGTATTTTGGACTGTGAAGGTAGGAAAGGCTAAGCCGAAAATTATTTTTTTTGCCGCTAATTACACGAATTGATACGAATTACCTGAGTTTATATTGGATCAACATCTTTTTGCTATTTCGCTGTTTAATTTATAAAGGCTACCCTATTTTTTGAAACAGTAAGAAGCAATACAGTGGATAAAAATGCTTTGTTAAAGATTTATTGACTTTTCTTTTTTTCTGCGGAAAAAGCTCTTTTATGTACAAAAGAGTTGAAGAAGGAAAGCAGCACGCTAAACAGCATTGCATGGCCAAAACTATCCACGGTAAAATTTTCTATAAAATAGGCTCCTATTAAAACCATACAAGTGTTAATTACAAATAAAAATAATCCAAGTGTAAATATGGTAAAAGGAAGTGTAAACAATACGATTACAGGCCTTACAACGGCATCTAAAAATCCAAGTACAACAGCAAAAATGATAGCTGTGTAAAAATCATTCATATGTATACCCGGTAAAATTTTGGAAAGTATGAATGCGTTTACGGTTGTGATTAATATTTTGAGTAAGAATTTCATAAGATTGTTTGTCACAAAATAATAAGAGGACACAAGAAAACAAAGAAGTATTTCAATTTTTTTTAAAGTAATTCCGATATTTTTTTAGGGTTGAACTTTTATTGCTTCATTAACGTGAAAAGATGTTTGCCGGATTTAGTCTATTATTTTTCGATTGGTTCTAAAACAAGTGCCTTTAAATACAGCTACAACGTGCTGTTGCTGATTGCTGATACTAATCTGGTACAATCCTGTTGATTTACCATTGTGCAATTCTTTTGCTTCCGCTATAAGTACATCACCCACATGCACCGGTTTTAAAAAATTAATGGAGGTATCCAAAGCAACAGATAATACATTGCGGTTGTTACAGGCAAATGCAAAGGCGCTATCTGCCAGTGAAAATGCAATGCCACCGTGCACAATTCCAAGCCCATTCATCATCTCCCTGCGGACAGTCATTTTAATTTTGCTGTATCCTTCCGCTATTTCTATAACTTCTATTCCCAACCATTGGGAGAAGAGGTCATCTTTCATCATTTGGGTTACTACTTGTTGAGGGGTGTGGAGCATGGAGGTTGATTGGGTTGATTGAGTTGATGGGGTTGAAAGAGTTGATAATGTTGAAAAGTTGAAAGGTTGAAAGGTTGATAATGTTGAAAAGTTGAAAGGTTGATAAAGTTGATAAAGTTGAAAAGGTTAATAAAGTTGATGGGGCTGGTAAAGAAATATTTTATTTTGTTGCAATTTGCTTTTCTAAATAATTAATATAGCCATTTAATAATCTTTCCACCTCATCTATTTTTCTTCTGTAATAATTTAAAGTTTCATGATCAATATATTTACAATCAAAGGCATCAGGCAAGTGGTTCAATGTTTCACTATGCGAACCTCGTGCAATAATACAAAACCTGATTCTATCCGGAAATGTTCTTCGGCCATGCCCTTCTGCAATCTGCGTAGCAACAGACCTTGAGCTCCTGACTAATTGATCGCAAAGCCTGAATTTTTCTTCCTTTGGAAATAATTTTACCAATTCAAAAATTTCATTCTTTAAACTACGGGCCTTTTTTGCAAACCTCCAATTCCTCAAAATTTTGATATCCCATTCTTTGCTTTTTTAACTTTATCAACTTCACCAACCTTCTCAACTTTGTCAACCTCTTCAACCCCACCAACCAACTAATCCCCCCTAAACTTTGCTTCCCTCTTCTCTAAAAAAGAATTAATACCTTCCTCGTAATCATTTGTGGAAGCTGCCTTTTGTTGAAATTCATCTTCAAGTAACAATTGCCCTTCCCACGAATTAGTAAATGATTGATTGAGGGCATGCTTGGTAAAAGCCAATGCTTTGGTAGGCATTTGAGCAATTGTGTTTGCTATTTTTTTACATTCTTCTTCAAAAGTTTCAGTCGTGAAAACTTTATAAATCATACCCATTTGCTCCGCTTGTTTTGCTGGCACTCTATCGCCTGTTAGCATTAAGGCGCTTGCTTTTTGCCAGCCAATCAGCCTCGGTAAAGTATAGGTGCCACCGCTATCGGGGATCAATCCAATTTTACTAAACGCCTGTATAAATGAAGCCCCTTCAGCAGCCACCACAATATCACAACACAAAGCAATATTGGCTCCGGCCCCGGCAGCTACCCCGTTAACGGCACAAACCACGGGGATAGCAATTTCTCTGATCTTTTTTACAATCGGGTTGTAATGCTCGGCTAATATCCGGGCCATTTCAATGGCATTGTCTCCCGTAAGTTCGCCAATGTCCTGGCCAGCACAAAAGGCTTTTCCAGCCCCGGTAAGATAGATACAACGAATGCTGATATTGGTAGCACAGTCATCCAATATTTGTTGCAAAAGCAACGCCATCTCTCTGTTAAACGCATTGAATTTATCGGGCCTGTTTAAGGTGATCCAGGCAACATTGTTACTAATTTCAAATTGAATAGATGGCATATGAAATGGTTTGTACTTTAAAGGTATTATTAATAGTTTAGTAATTAAGTCGTATTAAAGGTAAACTGACAGCCAGTTTTTGGGGGTTTAGAAGTTTAGATTTAATCCAAAATAACAAACTATTAATAATCTATTTATTAATGATAGTTAGGATTAATGACATTTAAAATAATCGAATGGCTCTTTGCAATCGTCGCATTGATACAGGGATTTACAGGCGGTGCTGCCAAATTCACTGATGCGATTTGTGTGATAAGAATTACACCTTGGGCATTGCACAGCTTCATGGGGCGCAAAAAGATCATTGTTACAAACCTGCTGCCTTACATTGGGAGGTGCAATTCCATAAGCTTTTAGTTTTTCTTTTCCTGCTTCAGTCATCCAGTCGGTTGTCCATGCCGGGGAAAGCACGGAAGTTACTTTTACATTTTTATACCCATGCTCAGCCAATGCCAGTTTAATGTTCATGCTGATCATGTCCATGGCAGGGCAGCCAGTGTAAGTAGGTGTGATGATGATTTCGGCCCCCTCTAAATCTCCCCCAAAGGGGGAGACTTGAAGAACAACATTTCTTACAATACCTAAATCAAGAATGGAAAGCACAGGCACCTCCGGATCGCATACTGTTTCGAGGATTTGCCAAATTGCAGCCTCCCTAAATCCCTCCGAAGGAGGGACTTTTGACGACCCTGTAATTTCTGGGGTTTTATCATTGCCATATGAGTTAATTTCTTCCATATTTAATAACCTCAATTTATTTGATCTTTAAAATCTATGCTTGCAATCGAGATTTTGGGCTGCTACCACTCACTGTTGGGATAAGCCCGTTGTACATACTGTAATTCGGCAAGCAGGTAGCCCATGTGTTCCGTATGAATGCCTGTTTTACCACCCGTTTGCATAAAGACATTTTCAGGTATTGATAAGGTAGCTTCTTCAAAGACGGCTTTTACCTTTTTCATCCACACGTCTTTCAAAATCAGAAAATCAATGCCGGTTTCTTTTTCATAATCTGCAGGCAAAAACATTTCACCGGTGTATCGCCAAAGTTCATCAATGGCGTGTAACATGCGGTGGTGGCTCTCTGCTGTGCCATCTCCCAAACGAATTACCCATTCGCTGCT
>JBBQEA010000322.1:0-4736 GCA_038320245.1 Chitinophagales bacterium
AATGCCGGTATAGGATGGCGAAAGCGGAAAAGAGCCACCATACCCAATGGCAGCAGCATTAATCTTAACATCATTTACAAATACATTTACGGACGGGCCTGTAGCTACCGGTGTTGCTGTTGAAGGATTAGAAGCCGCATAAGTATTTACAACTTTAATATAAGCTATGTCAGCACCAGGGTTTATATTTATTACAGTGGGACTCTCATTTCTTTTATAACAGGAGTTAATTAGTAAAACGCCCAACACCGCTGTTATCAGAATTTTATATTTGTTTGTCATTTTCTTTTGTTTTAGAATTATGGTAAAGTAAACCAGGGTTGCACGGTATTATAGTCTAGGGCTAAAGCACCCAGCCTTGTTAATTCAGGAATATTATAGAGATACTCTGAATTGTACCTTGGCCTGCACCTGTAAACCAGTTTACTATTATTTGTTGAAATTAAATTGGCACCTGATGGAGGCGTAAAACCTGCATATACCTGGTTACCTGTTGAAGGATCTAGGTCAACGTAATGAAATTTACGCATGTCAGTCCAGGTTTGCTGAACACCCCATCCATATAGGGCAATATATTTCTGCAACATTATTTGCGTAAGTGTAAGACCTGCCGGTGCAGCAGGGACAACTGCTGTATTTGCAAGATAAGCCGCTTTTGAAGCCGGCGTTATGGCATATACAGTTGGAACATTTTGCGGATAAGTAGTAGTTATCATATCAAAGTTCATACTGATGCCGTTTGTATATGCTGTAAGTGCCAATGGTTTGTCTCCCTTACGGTATGCAGCTTCGGCTATGATGAATTGTATTTCCGAAGCAGTCATCATTGGCCATGGGCTGGTATTTTGAAAAAGATATCGGCTGCTGTCAACAATTGGCGCAATGGTTGCTGAAGGGGTATAAACAGGAACGGCAGGAGGTGTTGGAGTAGTATATTTATATCCCCAAAAATTTGTAGGATAGTCATTTGTAGACAACCCGGCGGAACCAAGCCAAACAGTAAATCCTTTGAATGTACCATTGAAGTTCTCACGAAGCATATACCATCTCCTTGGATCAGCTACACCGGTAAAAGCCTGTGGATTATTTCCTGACATGAGATCGGCCGGGTAGGATGCCTGCCTGATGGTACCTATATTACCACGGAACGGACCAAAATAATTGTTTATTGCAGAAATATTACCTCCGGCTACTTTCACTGATGCATTATCTGCATTGGTTGCCAAAGAAAGGTTGGCATATTTAATAGCTGAATCGGCGTAACCTTTTGATAGAAAATCAGACTTGGCACTAAGGTTTACAAAAGAGCGAGCAAGAATTCCGTAAACGAATTTTTTCCATTTACTTACATCACCATTGTAAAAGTAGGCATCGCCAAGCGCCAGATTGGCCTGGCTTACAGCACCATCGGTTCTGTTTAAAAAACTTAACGCACGGTAACATACAACACGGCAGCTATCATAAAACTCAGGCTGCGTGTCATAATGAAATTGCGATTGGCTCGTATTGAAAGCTTCTTTTAATATTGCATCTCCATACACATTAGTAAGTTCCAGCCATCCCCACGCTCTTATTGCATAACCTACACCTACATAATCCCATTTTTGCTGTTCGGATCCCCATTCAATTATTCTGTTTACGTTACCACCATGTCCATAATACACTGCTGCCCAAAGCCCGCCGGTATTATCGCTGGATGTACCGACCGGAAATCCCATCTGGCCATATAATTCGCCACTTGTTTGCGATCCCCAGTATTGAATATAACGGCCAAGTAAGATGCCATCTGCCTGCACACCATAACCTGTGCCGTTTGATGAGAAGAAAGCGGTAAAGCCCCCAATAACACCGGGCAAAATACTTTCAATGGGTACTACTACCGGCGAGTTGGGATTTAAATAAGCATCGTCAATTTTTTTCTTGCAGGATAATGCAAATACCATGCATATCAGCCCAAGAAAAAATATTGGTTTTATCATTTTATTTTTCATACAAAAAATTTAAAATTTACTTTATAATTAATTATTAAAAGCTGGCTTTTAAACCAAAACTTAATCCTAATGGAGTAGGGGTATTACCCAGGTCCAAACCATATCCGCCTACACCCAGCGTACCGGGGTTGTTGGCATTAATAGAAGGATCAGCTCCCCTGTAATTGGTTGATAGTACCAGGTCATTTCCGGTTATAAAGAAGCTCATCCCTTTTAAATACTTAACACGTTTTACTAATTTTTCTGAAAGCCTGTAAGTTAAAGTAACATCTCTCAATCTTAACCAGTTTACATCTTTTTCAATATACTCCTCATCTGGTAAAGTAGTGTAGTATGTACTTAAGAAATAAGGAATAACTACAATGGTATTTTTTGTTGGGGTAGCGGTATTTTGTAACCCGTCGTTAAGCACACCATCAACAATGATTGGCCTTTCGCGGTTTGCAGTTCTGGCACTTTTGCCAATGCCGGTCAATACCTGGTCTGTTCCGTTATAAATATCTCCACCAACTTTTAAATCCCATAAAAAGCTAAGGCTCCAGTTTTTGTATTTAAAGGTATTCAGTGTTCCTAAAGTAAAATCGGGGTTTCTGTCGGCAATAAGCTGGTTACCCCCATTGGTCAATGGTAACCCGTTTGCAGCAGAAATCAATATCTGGCCTGCACTGTTACGCTGGTAAGTAGAACCTGTGATTGTACCAGTAGAATTAGTTCTTATCAAACCGCCCCTTACATTTGAAATGTAGGTATCGGAATTATAATAATCGTTGAATTGGCCGATTGATTCAGGCAGCGTTAACACCTTGCTCCAGTTGTGTGTAAAATTGAAATTTATGTTCCAGTTAAAATTTTTCTTTTTAACGGGTGTAAGGTTCAAAGTTATTTCCAAACCCTCATTACGTAAGGAAGAAGAGTTTGTGGTATTTAACACAGCCGTGGTGGCATAACTGGCTCTGAAGCCCTGGCTTATCTGGTCAGTACAAAGTGTATTATAGTAAGCAGCCTCGAGTGATATCCTGTTGTTTAAAAATCTCATTTCGGTACCAACTTCATAAGTTTTTTGTTTTTCAGGCACCAGGTCGGGATTATTATTTGTAAAGCCTAATGTGTATGTTTGACCTGGGTAAGAACTACTGCTTTGATTGTTTACAAAAAACCGCTGGTTAGAATATGGATCATTTAACCTGGCAGTATTTGCAAGAGAAGCCCTGAGTTTAAAGTAGTCTAAAATATTTCCTTTTTTGAGCACAGGAAATATATCTGACATTATCAAACTTAAACTGGCACCGGGGTAATGGTAATTATTATTCTGTACCGGAATTGGAGATGCTTTTTCGAAACGCTGTGAGTATGTTACAAAAGCCACATTTTTATAACCCAAAGAAACTTCACCAAAATAGGCAAGTTCCCTGAAGATTTTCAGATTGGGTAAATCAAATGCGTTTCTTGCCAATCGTGTTCTTGAATTTGGAATGGTAAGGGTACTGTCTGTTGGATCGAAACCTGTTACAATATTTCCATTCTTATATAATCTGCCGCCAACAACAGAATCTGCAATATGGTTGCCTACTACAGCAAATTGTTCTGTTTGAAAATCCTGCCACATGGTACCAACCAGTACCCTGCCGCTGAACCCTTTCCAGTCTTTTTTTGCTGTTGCGGTAATAGTATGGTTATATCCTTTGTAGGTTGTATAATAATTTTCCAGTGTACCTAATGTTGATGCTGGCAGGTAGAAACACTGCGGGTGAATCAGGATATAACCATCTGTTTTATAGGTATCATATCCAAATCTTCCGGCAAGGCTTAGCCACGTAAAGGGTTTAATATCGATACCTAAAGTTGATATTAAACGCTTGGTAATATCTCCCGTAATGTTATTTTTCGAACTCCATATCGGGTTATCAAAATCTGAATTGGGGTTTGCATTAAACAGGGTCAGTTTTCCGCCATAATCATCCTGGTAATTCGTAATATCATTATTGGCAGGCCATTGATATAAACTCATTAAGTAAGAAGAAGATCCCTTTGTTGGTTTTTTGTTATCGGCATACGAATAAGCAACGGAAGGTGTAATGGTAATGTATTTACCAATTTTGGTTGTGTTGCTGATTCTTCCGGTGTATTTGGTGTAATAGTTATTAGGAACCACACCACTGTTGTTCAGGTATTGCCCCGAAGCCCGGAAAGCTACATTCTTTGTTCCAAATTCCAGCCCTAAATTATGGGTTTGAGAAAAGCCGGTTCTAAAAAAATGATGCAGGTTATCGTACAATTGCGTACCCGCAGGCCACCTGGGGCCAAAGGAAGTAAAGCGACCAATTGGATCAGGATTGCCATTGCTGGCACCAGGTCCGTATTCATCATTTATCTTTGAAAATCGGGTTAATTTCTGCATGCGGAAATTATTATCGTAAGTAACCAATATTTTTTTTCCGGTAGCTTTTGATTTTTTGGTTGTAATTACAATTGCACCTGAACTTGCCTGGCTGCCATAAAGCGCAGTAGCTTCCGGGCCCTTTAAAACGGTTACCGATTCAATGTCATTTGGATTTAAATCCGCAATACGGTTAGTGTTGTCAATATTTCTGTTGGCCCCGTCGGATGCAAGGCCAATACCACTGCCGCCCTGTGAGTTTGAATTGAAAGTGGTGTTATCTGCAATAATACCATCTACCACAAACAAAGGCTGGTTAGTACCGGATAAACTATTAAAACCTCTTAAAACAATCCCTGAAGAAGCAC
>JBBQEA010000323.1:0-4708 GCA_038320245.1 Chitinophagales bacterium
AACTGGGTGGCTGTTTGATTTGGTTAATACGCATTGAGAAATACAAATAAATTGCATTAAAAAAATTATTTACAAAGTAATAATTCAATAAAGGCTCCAAAAAAAATGCACTCAGTTTTGAACAAGTGTGATTGTAAAGGCGTTAAAAGGTTATTTTTGTCTTAATTATTCAAAACCAAAAATTATTTTATGAGAAAAATTGGATGTTTTTTTGTCCTGACAATGCTGTGTTTAAATGCATTGTTTGCACAAACAAAAGAAGTAACCGGAAAGGTTACCGATGCAAAGGATGGTACGCCTTTATTAGGAGTAACCGTTAGTGCAAAAAATGAAAATTCCTCTGCTGTAACTGCTGCAGATGGTACTTTTAAATTTAAGGTTGGTTCCAAAACAAACAGTTTGGTATTTAGTTCTGTAGGATATAAATCTATCGAAGCTAAAATCGTAAATGGAAACGTTTCAGTTGCGCTTACTTTAGGGGTAGATCAACTTACAGAGGTTATTGTAACAGGTTTTGGATCAAAAATAAAAAGAGATGTTACTGGGTCCATCGCCAAAGTGGGTGCCAAAGAACTAAACAATACACCATCTGCAAATTTTGAAAGCGCAATCCAGGGCAGGGCGGCCGGTGTTTTGGTAACCCAGCAAAATGGTAAGTTAGGACAAGGAATTAATCTTCGTATCCGGGGTTCTGCTTCGGTAACTGCTGGCAACGAACCGTTGTATGTTATAGATGGTATCCCTTTACAAAATGCTGACCTATCCAGCAATGGTGCTACCACCAATTCGCTAACGGATATTAATACAAATGATATTGAATCAATTGAAATATTAAAAGACGCTTCAGCTGCTGCTATCTATGGGTCCCGGGCCTCTAATGGTGTGGTGCTGATTACAACAAAAAAAGGAAGAATCGGCAAATCAAAAATTGAATTCGGTTATTTTACGGGCACTCAAAAACCAACTGGTAAAAGAGAGTTTATGAATGCGCAGGAATATGTTGAATACGAAAGACTGGCCGCAGCTGCAGCTTTCCGGCTGGATCCTTCATTTGATTATGTTGCTTTCAATGAAACAAGACTTAGGCGGTACTCAGGAGCAAATGATGATTATAAAACCTATAAAGTAAATACAAACTGGCAGGATAAGGCTTTTCAGCATGCACCGATATCCCAATATGACATAAACTTTTCTGGCGGCAGCGATAAAACTACTTTTTATATGGGCGGGCAATACCTAGATCAAACAGGTATTGTTGTAGCCAATAGTTTAAAAAGATACAGTGCCCGGCTTAATCTGGAACACAAAGTAAGAGACTGGCTCTCGTTGGGTATGAATATGAGTTTTGCCCGTACAGTCAATAAGAGAGTATCAAACGATAACGCGTTTTCCACTCCTTTGCAAATTGTGGCACTGTCACCAATTACGCCAGCGATAGATCCAAGAACAGGTTTAACAAGCGGTGCACTCGATAATAATTCAGGTAATCCAAATACCAACTTTCCGGTATACTATAACCCTATGCTAAGTGTTGAAAATACTCAATATACCACCCTTGTAAACAGAACTATCGGGAACTTATTTGCCAGCGTAAATATTGCAAAGGGGTTAACCTTTAGAAGTGAGTTGGGTATGGACCAGTTAAATCAAAACGAAGAACGCTATGCTGGTCGTTTAACCGCAAGAAACGAAGGTGTACCCAACGGTTCAGGCAGAAATACCACGGACCAAATATTAAATATCAATACAAATAATTTCTTACGATACGTAACAAGTGCTGGCGATGATCATGATTTTGATGTGGTGGCAGGTACCAGTTTCCAAAAGTGGCAAATCATGTCCAATATTGCTAATGCCGAGGAATTCCCCAGCGATTCTTACAAAAAATTAAATGCAGGTGCATCTAAAACCAACGCCAGTTCCAGCGCTTCAGATTGGGCCTTAATTTCGTATTTTACACGTGCCAACTATAAATTTAAAAACAGGTACTTACTTTCTTTAAGTGGCCGATATGATGGTTCATCAAGATTTGGCGAAAAAAACAGGTATGGATTTTTCCCCGCAGCATCAGCAGGCTGGATCATATCTGATGAAAACTTTTTAAGAAATTCCAAATGGATTAATTTCTTGAAATTGAAAGCGAGTTATGGTCTCACAGGTAATTCTGAAATTGGTAATTATGCTTCTATAGGCTTATACGGGCCTAATGCTTATGGAGGCCTTGGAGGACAAACGCCTGTCCAGTTACCTAATCCGAATTTAAAATGGGAAGCAACAACCAGCTATGATATGGGAGTTGAGTTTAGTGTATTAAATAAAAGGGTAACCGTTGAGGTGGATTATTACAACAGGCTCACAAAAGATTTGTTATTAAGTGTAAATATTCCTTCTACCACAGGATATTTATCAAAACTGCAAAATATAGGAAAACTGGAAAATAGAGGAATTGAGTTTACTATCAATACTGAAAATATTATTACAAAAGAATTCAGGTGGTCAAGCAGTTTGAATTTTGCTGCGAACAGAAATAAAATAACTGATTTGGCAGGCCAGCAGATTGGTACACTTAACAGGGCGCAACAAGGTGAGCCTTTAGGTGTATTTTATGCAAAAGAATTTGCAGGGGCTGACCCTGCTAACGGAGATGCATTGTTCGTGAAAAATACCGTTAAAGCTGATGGTACAAAAGACCGCAGTACTACCAATAATGTGAATGAAGCAGAGGATGTAAAAATCGGTGATCCTAATCCTGATTTTATCTATGGTATGCGAAATACGTTTAGTTTGAAAGGCTTCGATCTTGATGTATTGTTGCAGGGCGTTTATGGTAATGATATTTTTAATGGAGGAGGTCAGTACATGTCTGCAAGCGGCAGTAATGGATATGACAATCAAACCCGTGACCAGTTAAATTCCTGGAAAAAAGCCGGAGACATTACGATGGTGCCCGAAGCAAGACTTTTTTTCGTCAATGGAACTGATAATTCCAGCAGGTATATTTCCAGCGGATCTTACCTAAGAGTGAAGGCCGTAACCTTAGGTTATAACCTTTCACAAAACCTTATTTCCCGTTTTAAAATCGACAGGGCAAGAATTTATGTAAGAGCACAAAATTTATTCACCATCACCAAATACAAAGGCTGGGATCCGGAAGTGAATTCAGATGCTACCGCATCCAATATTTCTCTGGGCAATGATTTTTATTCTGCACCGCAGATTAAAACAATTGTATTTGGTATTAACATAGGATTATAATCCCATCACTTTTAAATTAATCAGTATGAAAAATAAAATATGGAGAATAGGTTTATTATCAATCACTTTGCTGTTGTTCAGATGCACCAAAGAATTAGATACAAAACCATTAAATAATATTAACCAGGCCAATCCATTAAAAACCAGCTCCGACATAGAAGGCTTACTCGTTGGTGCTTACAGCGATCTCGGTGCTGATGATCTTTATGGCGGTGGTTCATCTGTAACTGCCGATTTATTGGGTGATTACAATGAAATTGCATGGAGTGGTACTTACCAGGGTATGACGCAGATTAAGAATAAAGCTATTGCGGTTGATAATGGTTTTACTCAGGGTACCTGGACAGATGGTTACAAAACCATTAACGATGTTAATAATGTACTGGATGCATTATCAGTTGTTTCGGAGGCAAAAAGAAAAAAGGTAGAAGGAGAGGCAAAATTCATCAGGGCTGCCGTATATTTTGAGTTGGTGAGATTATTTGCAAAGGCCTGGAACGATGGTGATCCTACTGCAAATGATGGTGTTCCAATTAATTTAACTCCTACAAAGGAATTGGGTGGGGCTGCAGATCAGCTTCCAAGGGCAAAAGTAAGTGCTGTGTATGCACAGGTAATTAAAGACCTGACAGAAGCAGAAGCATTATTGCCTTCTTCCAATGGTTTTTTTGCAACGAGCAACGCTGCTGCAGGTTTGCTTGCAAGAGTGTATTTACAAAAAGGAGATTATGCCAAAGCCCGTGATGCTGCAAACAGGGTAATAGAGTCTGCAAATTTTAAATTGACGCAGCCAAATATTGATGGCATTTTAGGAATATTTGTTTACACCCGTGCCAAGGCAGAGGACAACACAACTGAAGATGTGTTTGCCATACAGGTTACAACTACTTCCGGTATTAATAATTTGCAAACTTTCTATTCCCAATATGGAAGAGGTGATATCAGCATCAGGGACGAACACCTGGCTTTATTTGAAACAGGCGACCTTAGGGTAAACTTGATTGATGCCGATTACTATTGTGCAAAATTTAATAATGTATATGGCAATGTGCATACCATCCGCCTGGCGGAAATGTATTTAATAAGAGCGGAAGCTAACTTCAGGCTGGATGCCTCTGTTGGTGCTACTCCTGTTGAAGATGTAAATACAATCCGTAACCGGGCTGGCTTGGCCTCCGTGTCTGAAGTAACGTTGAGCGATATATTAAAGGAAAGAAAAATTGAATTGTCTTTTGAGGGTTTTACCCTGCATGATATTAAAAGATTGGGTGTTACCACCGGGTATTTCACAGGTGGCGGCGGATTAGCATTTAATGCACCTGAATTGATTTTTCCTATACCGAAAAGAGATATTTTGGTGAATCCGAATTTAAGTCAAAACCAGGGTTATTGATAAAGGCGATTTCTTAAAATATATTAATTGAGTAGAAAGCAGGGGATTTTTCCCCTGCTT
>JBBQEA010000324.1:0-4699 GCA_038320245.1 Chitinophagales bacterium
CATTGCTGAAAAAAGATAATTCTGTACTGCCGCCGCCTACATCAATGTAGAGGTAGCTATGGTCTTTATCCATTTTTTCGGCCACATGGTTTTCGTAAATGAGGCCAGCTTCAAAATCGCCGGTAATTACTTCAATCCCAAAGCCTTTTTCAAATTTTACTTTACGGAAAATATCCTGGCTGTTGCTTGCATCCCTCATGGCGCTGGTGGCACAGGCTTTTATGTGCGCCACATCATAGGCATTGCATAAATGCTTAAAACTCTTCATGGTTTGCAGCATCATGCCCAGTTTGGGTTTGGATATATAGCCAAGGTCAAATACATCAAAACCAAGCCTGAGTGGAACTCTTACCAGATTTAGCTTATTCAATGTTTCGATGCCTTTATCATCCTTTACTACCGCTGTAATTAAAAGCCTTGCCGCATTACTGCCAATATCTATTGCTGCTAATTTCAAAATGTCCGGGTTAAATGTTAATTGACTTACTCATCCGATTGCATCAAAATTCGTGTAATTAAACAATAAATGTTTTTGAAATATTTTGTTGTGGATAATTGGGGTAGAAGTGGGGGAGTTCGACAATTGTAATTGAGCCAATACGGAATTTTTAAGGTAGGTTTAAAATGGATTTTTGTATGTTTTTAGAACAATTAAAGTCTTAAACATAATACAAATTATCACCCGGCAAAAGCAATAAGTACGATTATGGAAATTGCTTATTAATGTTTTTTATTTATTAGGCGGAACAATGCTTTTCTATCCCTAAACTGGATTGTTTAGGTCAACAACATATTTCATTCTCCCATTATTTTCCCAGTGCTTTTTTATACAAATAATTATAGGTTTCCACCTGCGAACGAATTTTTTTTGTGTTTCGGGGGTTCACATATTGGTTGCTTAGTTCATTGTCTAGTTTTCTTGCTTTGATATTGTCTGATAATTGTATCTGTAGTATATCTTTTAATTCCTGCTGAATATTTTTTTCAAAGATGGGGCAAGCGACTTCCACCCGGTGGTCGATGTTCCGCACCATCCAGTCGGCAGAGGAAATAAATGTTTTTTCATTGCCGCCATGATGAAAAATCATGATTCTTGCATGCTCCAGGTATTCATCTACAATGCTGATGGCTTGCACTGGTATTTTAAACTTGCTGTTTTCGGTGAGCATGCAAAAAATTCCCCGTACTACCATTTTTATTTCAACGCCTGCCTTAGCTGCCTCATATAATTTTGCTATCAGAATTTCATCACTCAACGAATTCATTTTTAAAGTAATGGCTGCAGGTTTGCCTGCTTTGGCTTCCTTTATTTCTTTAGCCATTAATAGCAGCAATTGCCTGCGCATATTGGTAGGACAAACTATCAATGTTTTGCAGGCTTTTAGATATTGTACTCTCGTTTTTGGTTGTTCCAAATAATGAAAAATACGGTTAACATCTGCCATAATATTTCTATCAGAAGTAAGCAGGCAATGGTCACCATAAATTTTGGCGGTGCTTTCATTTAAGTTACCGGTACTTACAAAACCGTAATGAGTGGTTTGTTTGTTAATCACTCTTTTTATCAGACAAATTTTGGCATGTATTTTAAGATTGGGGACACCAATTAACACTCTTACACCTGCTTCTTCCAACTCTTCTTTCCACTCCAGGTTGGCCTCTTCATCAAACCTTGCTCTCAGTTCAATTACAGCTGTCACCTGCTTTCCATTGCGAACGGCATTGGATAATGCATTGATGATTTTAGATCTTTCGGCAAGGCGATAACAGGTGATTTTAATATGGGTAACATGCGGATCAATAGCCGCTTCTCTTAATAAATCAATTACACTATCAAATGAATGGAACGGGAAACTAAGCAATACATCCTTCTTCATCACCACATCTGTTACCTGCTTTTTGTTTTTTAACAGTGGATGCACAAAGGGTTTTTTTCGGGTGCTTTTTTGGGAGAAAATTGCTTCAGGGAAATTAATAAAATCCTTAAAATTATGAATTCTTCCGCCAGGTATCAGGTTATCTTTTTGGCTCAATCCCAATCGTTTTACCAGGTAGGTTAACAGTGCCGGATCAATCTCTTTATCGTAAGTAAAACGAACCGGCTTTCCTTTCTTTCGGTTCTTTAAACCCTTTTCTATTTTCTGTATAAGGGAAGTGGCAATATCATTGTCGATGTCAATTTCAGCATCCCTTGTTACTTTTATTATGTGGGAGGAGAATACATCGTAATTAAAATAGGAAAATATATTTGGAAGGCAAAAGCGGATGATATCTTCCAGCAATATAATATGTTGCTGATTTTGCTTTGTAGGCAGTTGAATAAATCTGGGCAGTCGGCGGGCGGGTACAGATACCAATGCAAATCGTTGCGGAATGCTCTTGTCTTTTTTTGATAACTTACAGGCCAGATAAATTGATTTGTCGCTAAGGTTAGGAAAAGCCTGAATACTTTCAATCATCAGCGGAACAATGTTGCTGCGGATTTCTTCATTAAAATAATCCAGCACAAATTTTTGTTGAACTCCGGTTAGTTGCTTTTCTGTTATCAGAAATATTTTTTGTTTTTTAAGTTCCCGAAGAATTTCATTCCATATCCGGTCAAATTCTTTTTGTTGTTCTATTACCTTTTCCTGTATCTTTTCCAGTATGATGCCGGGAGAAACTTCCAGGTGCATATTGCCTTTGCTGCCCACTTCAATCATCCGCTTTAGTGTAGCCACTCTCACCCTAAAAAATTCATCTAAGTTGTTGGAAAAAATACCCAGGAATTTGATTCGTTCCCTCAATGGAACCGTATCATCCGCTGCCTCTTGCAAAACACGGCTGTTGAAGGACAGCCAACTAATATCCCTGATAATTGTTTTTTGATTTTTTAACCTGTTCATACCGTAAGTACTGTTCCGCACCAGATAAATGCCTGTCTGCAAACACCTGTTTTGTTGAAAATTGAGTGTTGTTTTCTAACTCGTTAATAAAATTTACAGGGTTAAAATTAACCATTTAACATGTACAGCTATATTAATTTTGTTAAGTATTTCTCAAAAACCAACCTTGAGTATTGTATCACACAAAGGAGTAAATTTTTTTATGCCGCTAGCAGGATGGCTTTTTTGACTAAAAAAAATCATCTAAAAACCATTGGCGAATTGTGAAATAGATGGCATTTGAAATTCGATAGCTTTCTTATGTCGCTCTTTATTTAAATACAAAAAGTATAAAGCGCCGTTAAGGCGTTAGGCCGTTGAGGTAGCAAAGAAAAAAGACGTCTGAACGCCTTAACGGCAAAACAAAGTAACCGATAGATGCTGCAATATCCGATAGGTATCGGATTTAGAAGCCCCCTTGAAATACTTCATCAACAAAACCCTTATTTTTGCGGCATGACAACAGAACAAATTAAAGGTATGAGGGACCGTTTGGGGGTCTTGAGGAGGTTTCTTTGACGTCGCTAACAGAGAAGCTAAAATAGAAAACGATAAACAACTGTCACTTTCACCCGGCTTTTGGGATGATAATGCCCGGGCAACTTCCATTTTAAAAGAAACGAAGGTTAATGAGTATTGGGTAAATATGTACCACAATGTGGAATCTTTATTGGAGGATTTTGCCATACTGTTTGAGTTTTGGAAAGAAGGCGAAACCACTGAAGAAGAAGTGAAGGAAGCATTTGATAAAGCTACCCTAGCAATTGATGAAGCTGAGTTTAAAAGCACGCTCAACGAGCCAACGGACGACCTGCCGGCAGTGTTGCAGATTAATAGTGGCGCTGGTGGTACCGAAAGCCAGGACTGGGCAGAAATGCTTGCCCGCATGTACCGCATGTACGGCGAAAAGCAGGGCTGGACGGTTAGTGAACTCGATTGGCAATGGGGTGATGGCGCAGGTATTAAAACCTGTACATTTCAGTTCGACGGTCCGTTTGCGTATGGATTTTTAAAGGCTGAAAGTGGTGTGCATCGTCTGGTACGCATCAGTCCATTCGATAGCAATGCCCGCAGGCATACATCATTTGCAAGTATACATGTATATCCATTAATTGATGATAGCATTGAAATAACGGTGAATCCTGCCGATACAGAATGGGCTTTTTTTAGGAGCGGTGGCAGCGGCGGACAAAATGTAAACAAGGTAGAAACTGCTGTGCGTCTTACGCACAAGCCGTCCGGTTTTATTGTGGAATGTCAGCAGGCACGTACCCAAGGCGAAAACCGGGAAAAGGCAATGGCCATGCTGAAGAGTCGCTTGTACGAAGAAGAAATGCGCAAGCGCCAGGAAGCATTGGATGCCACCAACTCCAGTAAGAAAAAAATTGAATGGGGCAGCCAGATACGCAGTTATGTTTTTCATCCCTACAAAATGATAAAAGACCACCGCACCGGGTATGAAGTGGGTAATGTTGGTCCGGTAATGGATGGAGAAATTGATGGATTTATAAAGGCTTACCTGATGAGTGAAAAGGAAATGAGTTCTTAATTTTTTATTGTTAAGTTGATAATAGTATATCGGTTAGTTTTATTTCAAAATCGATAGTTATCAGATGTCGCTGACTGGCGGCACTGCAGCCAGGGCAGTGATCGGTGGACGTTGTACCCAGTGCCTAAAGACTGAAAGCGCCAAGTTGAAATACATCCAATAGTTTTTAGCACTGGTATTTTTCCAGTAGATTTATAAATACATCCTACTAAAATTTAAAAATATT
>JBBQEA010000325.1:0-4687 GCA_038320245.1 Chitinophagales bacterium
CTTCCGGCCAGCTGGCGGAGGAACCTTGGAGTAATAATATTTGAAGAGAATGATTAATTTCATTCTCTTTTTTTGGGCTATTTTTAAATTGAGTTTAAAAAAATATCGCATTTTAATCCGTGTAAATCTGTGAAATCTGTATCAACATGTTTAAAAAATTAAGAACCGTTATTTATCATGTAGATAATCTGCCAGAAGCAAAAGCCTGGTACACTGAGCTTATTGGTATTAATCCATACTTTGATGAAGTATTTTATGTTGGGTTTGATATCAATGGTTTTGAGCTTGGCCTCGACCCTGATTTTGAAGAGGTACTGGAAAGAGGAACACAGGCTGTTGCTTATTGGAATGTGGATAATATTGACGGCACTGTGAAAAAATTCACGGCCGCTGGTGCAAAGCTTACAAGTAAAATAAAAGAAGTAGGTAGCGGTATAAAAGTAGCTACAGTTGTAGACCCTTGGGGAAATGCAGTTGGGCTGATTGAGGAGACAGAGGCGGCATAACCTCACTCTTATAAACTATAAGGTTTACCGCTTGGCAGTGCTGTAAACCTTATAGTTTTTATAGCATCAATAAAGTTATAACACTTTCATTTCCACCCGCTTGTTTTGAGCTCTGCCATCGGTGGTTTTATTGTCGGCAACAGGGTTTGCTGGACCAAAACCTTTGGCAATTAATCTTTCCATTTCAATACCGTTATTAATTAAATTAGTTCACTGCAGATTCTTCGAATGAGCTGTTGTTTAATTCTAATACGCAACGTCCTCGGCTCTTACACATGCTCAGTGAGAGACGTTGCTGAAAAGAAGTAATGCGGTGGGGTTGATTGAGGAGTTATAAGTGTAATAAACTCTTTTAACTAGCCTTTACATCCTTAAATTACATTGCCAAAGTTGTAAACTTTGGCAATGTAATTGGTAGTTGAGTTAAACTATTACTTTACTATTACCATATCCCCATTTTCAGGATTCAAATAAAATTTCTCTCCTTTGCTATTTTGCATGATGGCAGCTCCTTCGGAATTTAAACCTAGCACCCTTACATCGGGGAGATTTAATGTCATCTTGTAAGCGGAACTACTAGCGGTTTTATTTGCCCAATTCTTTATATGTACGACTTTTGCAAAATATTCACTTTTTGCCCATTCTTCAGGTTTGATAAAAATCATATCGCCTGTGGTTTTGTTTAAGGTAAACAATTCGCCTTTCGTATTTTTGAAAACCGTGCTTCCTTGTGAAACCCCTTCTACGATAAGACCGGCATTGCAACCACATTTATAGAATGTACTCATTTTATAGTACTCCATTTTAGTGAATTCCATTTTTACGAAACCAGGAGCTTTTTCTGTTGAGGTAACAGTTGGTTGCTTTGCTTTTTGTGCCTGTACATTTGTACAAACAGCCTGTAGTGCCAGTAAGGCGGTGGCAGATATTAAGTTGTTCTTTGTTAAACGAAACGCTGCATTTAAGTTTGTCTTTTTCATTTTTCTTTTTTTTGTGAATAATATTATTGAATAAGTGTTTTTCTACAGTTTGCGGAGCCGCAATTGCATGGATGCAATTGCTTTTTTTCCCTCAGACTTAATCTCCTGTTTATAGAACTACCCAACTTGTAGTCGAAGAAAAGTTCCTGACCTTCTATGATATCTTCCATAGCATAGATATAAGGAATATTATCAAAAAAATATACTTCGCAATTGGGCAGGCAACTATGATTAAAAAAACGGGCATCATTCCCTTCCCTTTCACCATCAATAGCAGTTACATCATCTAACCGCATAACGTAAACTAAACTGGTAAGCCCATTTTCCAAGTCTTGCGGCAATTGTTCTTTTAAAATTCTTTTACCCTTATACTCAATAATGCGTGTGCCTTTAGGTATTGCCTTTTTTGCAAATACACCTTTGCCATGCACAGGTGAGTCATATACATTTATAAAATCCCTGTTAGTAATTGTTGCTGTTGTTATTGCTGACATAAAAAAAATTAAAATGATTTACTATAACTTATCATGATATTTTGATTGAAGTATGGCTTCCAGAAATCCCTTGCCAGATTGCTACTCAGGCTTAATCTGTGTGTGATATAAATATCTTTCACAATTTTTATTCTGGTAATAAATAAACCGTCCATCAATCCATTTTTTCCAAAATTTTCAAAATAATCAGATGAAAAACTAAGTCTGTACTGCATATCCAGCCATTCCTTAATTTTTTTGTCAAACCAAAAATTCACTTCGGCACCCAGCCTTTTGTAGATAAAATTTTTATAATTACCCGATGCATCCAAATCGGTAATAAATATTCCCTTGTTGGAAATTTCTTTGTTTTTTACGCCGTACAACTGAAAAGAATATGGAGAAAGTGAAATACGAAACGATTGGTTTGGCTGGTATTTTATGCCCGGCGATACGGTAATATCATAAGGACTGGCAAACCCTTTTATTCTGCCGAAACTTGTAAAATCCTTAAAGTAATCACCATCAAATATTTCAAATACAGATGTTGAAGCTTTTAGAATCACATTAAAATTCCAGGTATTCTTTTTTCCCAATCCAACTGATATATCGTGCAGCGTAGCCAGATTATCCTGCACCCGCTGAAGATGTGTTCCGCCCGATAACCCTTCTTTTTGAATGCCGAATAAATAATGCAATTCATTGGTCATTTCAAACCGGCGGCCAGGTTTACGGTAGTTTAAACCAACATCTAACGAAGTATTAAGCGAAAGTGTTTTTTTATCACTACCTATTGGATTATTGAACTCCAATACACTACCAAGGTTTACGCCAACAGCAGCGGTAAAGCGCCAAGGTCTTTCCTTTGGCTGTAACTCTGAAGCAGCAATCGTATCAACAGCAACAGTTTTCATTTTGTTTTTCTTAATTAAGACGCTGTTACTGTCAACAACCGGTACATAATATTTAACTGAATCAACCAGGTATTTTAAAATGCTGCTTTTAAGTTTTTTGTTTTTAGCATTCAGATATTTAAAGCTGTATTGATCGGCTGTTTCTTTAATGTTTGTACAAAGTATCTGCTCATTACCTTTTACAAAAATGGTATCGGTTTGTGCATGTGCATAAACACTGGTAAACAAAAGCAAAACTGCTGCAAGTAAAAATGTTTTCAAAATGCTGTCTTTTGCTGTTAAATTTTGGGGAGGAATAAATTTTAAACCTCCCCAATTAATTTCTTTGCTCTAATTTTTAAACTCTCCTTTTTGCAACTCTTTTGCTGCTTCTTTTGGCAATTCTTTTTGAATATCTATTTTAAACTCTGTAGCCTCACTAACTGCCAACACCTTCCCTTGCTCATTTACAACTTCTACCTGCCAAATAAAAGCACACATATATGGCGGCTTGCAAGGGCCGGTATATAAACCAGTTATCGCCGCTTGCGTAGCGTCTCTAACATCTCTTTCCATAACTGGTTTATTAGTTTTCATGGCTTGTGTGCCATTTTGCCCTTGCATTAATTGCCATACTTTCAATTTGTAAATATTTTGTCTAATTGGGGGTAAAACTGGTATCCATCTAAAAGTTAAAATCCCTTTTGCATCTTTATCAGTAAATACCTGTTTATCGGCAGGGGTTTGGTTTACGGGTGGCGTATATTTTTCATCTTTACTACCTGCTACAGTAAAGATTTTATATACTTCATTACTTATCGGCTTTGCTGGTGTTTTGTTTGAGAAAAATTGCACACAAAGTTCATATGAACCCGGTGGTAGCACTACATCTTTACCCAGTAAACCGGCTATATCGCTCCCACTCCAGGTTTTAACTGCAGTTGTAATTCCTGCCGAGGGCGCATTGTCCTGTGTAAATGAACCGTACTTTTTACTGCCTCCCTGTTTAATGGTTACCAGTATCCTGCATTCCTGTACATCGCCGGGCACCTGCCCGTTAATCAATTGTGTCTGGGCAGTTATCATATCTGGTGGCATGGCTTTGAACCAGTCGGCAGTAGCGGATGGATAAGTTGCAGGAATGGTTCTTCCTCCACCAAAACTAATATTCATACCATTAAGCGCTCCTTTTGCAAGATTACTATTAATATATCTTACATTTTCTTGTGCGTAGCCAATGCTTGCAAACGCTATCAACAAGCTGGCAATGATGACTTTCTTTTTCATTTTTTTTAAAATGTTATTCAAGCCTACTCTATTATACAGTTTTCAGCTTCCCTGTTTTTTACAACACAAAGCTGAAAAATTAAATGGCTTAAAAAATCCCTAAATTTAATGTTACCTGTTTGTGGTACATAGAGAATTGAGTAGCAGTACAAAACAGCTATTTATTGTTCTTATAGAACCAGGCAATGGCTTCGCCAAGAGAAGAGATGTGTAGTTTTTCGTAGATGCGCTTGGTGTGGGTATTAATGGTAGTATAGCTTACGCCCAGCTTATCGGCCACCATCTTATAACTCATGCCTTCGGCAAGCAAGGCAATTACTTCACCTTCTTTTGGGGTAAGCGGAGATTTTTTGCCGGAAGGCTTAAAATAGTCGAGCACTTTTTGGGCAATGGCAGGGTTCATGGCAGCGCCGCCTTCGTACACTTCTTCAATGGCCTGCAGTATTTTTTGTGGTTTGTCGTTCTTGAGGATGTAGCCACTGGCACCGGTTTTAATGCTGGTGAATATTTTTTCACTGTCGTCATAAGCGGTCTGCATCAGCACTTTA